>NZ_JBWKCC010000017.1:0-216754 GCF_056436655.1 Streptomyces sp. NPDC043427
GCCGAGATCGCCGCCCGCATCACCGAACGCTGCTTCTACCACCTGGAAGCCCCCGTCCTCCGCGTCGGCGGCTACCACGCCCCCTACCCGCCCGCGCGCCTGGAAGAGGAGTACCTGCCCGGCCTGGACAGAGTGCTCGACGCCGTCGACCGCGCGCTGGCGTACTGAGGAGAGGGTCGTGACGACGATGACAGAAGCGTCCGTACGCGAGTTCAAGATGCCCGACGTGGGCGAGGGACTCACCGAGGCCGAGATCCTCAAGTGGTACGTCCAGCCCGGCGACACGGTCACCGACGGCCAGGTGGTCTGCGAGGTCGAGACCGCCAAGGCGGCCGTCGAACTCCCCATCCCCTACGACGGCGTGGTCCGCGCGCTCCACTTCACCGAGGGCACCACGGTGGATGTGGGCACGTCGATCATCGCGGTGGACGTGGCGGGCGCGGCTCCCCAGGCGCCGGCTCAGGCACCGGCGGCTGCCGCCGAGAAGCCGGCACCGAAGGAAGCGCCGAAGCCGGAGAGCGCGGGTTCGGGCTCAAGTGTGGGCTCGGGACGCCAGCCGGTCCTCGTCGGCTACGGCGTGGCCGCCTCCTCCACCAAGCGCCGCCCCCGCAAGGGCCCGGAGGTCCCGGTCCAGCAGGCGTCGACGGCGCTCCAGACGGAGCTGAACGGCCACGGCGGCGCGGCCACGACCGCTCCCGCCGCCCCCGCCAAGGAGCGCCCCCTGGCCAAGCCTCCGGTGCGGAAGCTGGCGAAGGACCTGGGCGTCGACCTGGCGACGATCACCCCGTCCGGCCCGGACGGCATCATCACGCGCGAGGACGTCCACGCGGCGGCGGCCCCGACCGCGCCGGCCCCCGAGCCGGTGGCGGCCCCGGCCGTCTCGGCGCCTCCCGCACCGGTGCCGACATACGACGCGGCCCGTGAGACCCGTATCCCGGTCAAGGGCGTCCGCAAGGCGACGGCCGCGGCGATGGTCGGCTCGGCCTTCACCGCGCCCCACGTCACGGAGTTCGTGACGGTCGACGTGACCCGCACGATGAAGCTGGTCGAGGAGCTCAAGCAGGACAAGGAGATGCAGGGGCTGCGGGTCAACCCGCTGCTGCTGGTCGCCAAGGCCCTGCTGGTCGCGATCAGGCGCCACCCGGACATCAACGCGTCCTGGGACGAGGCCAACCAGGAGATCGTGGTCAAGCACTACGTGAACCTGGGCATCGCGGCGGCCACTCCACGCGGCCTGATCGTCCCGAACATCAAGGACGCCCACACCAAGACGCTCCCGCAGCTCGCGGAGGCCCTCGGTGAGCTGGTCTCGACGGCGAGGGAGGGCAAGACGTCCCCCGCCGCGATGCAGGGCGGCACGCTGACCATCACCAACGTCGGCGTCTTCGGCGTCGACACCGGCACGCCCATCCTCAACCCCGGCGAGTCGGCGATCCTCGCGGTCGGCGCGATCAAGCTCCAGCCGTGGGTCCACAAGGGCAAGGTCAAGCCCCGTCAGGTCACGACCCTGGCCCTCTCCTTCGACCACCGTCTGGTCGACGGCGAACTCGGTTCCAAGGTCCTCGCCGACGTGGCGGCCATCCTGGAGAACCCCAAGCGCCTGATCACCTGGGCGTAACGCGAGAGAGCCGCGCACCCCCGAGGGGATGCGCGGCTCACTTGTGTCCGGTCGTGCTCAGCTCAGCTTGGCGAAGCCGTAGTTCATCAGCTTCGTCGCGTCGGAGGCGCGCTGGGGGATGCCGGTGGAGGCGAGGACCGTGCCGATGACGGTCTTGCCGTTCCGGGTGGCGGCGAAGACGAGGCAGTACTTGGCCTCGGGGCCGGAGCCGGTCTTCACGCCGATGGCGCCGCTGTAGCTGCTGAGCAGCGTGTTCGTGTTCTCCCACGCCGCCATGGTGCGGGTGCTGCCCGTCTTGGTGATCGTCTTGGCGGTGTACTTCTTGGTCTTGACGATCGCGCGGAAGTTGGCGTTCTTCATCGCACTGCTGGCGAGCTTCGTCAGGTCCTTCGCCGTCGAGTAGTTGGCGCCGTGACCGATGCCGTCGAAGGAGTCGAAGTGCGTGTTCGTCAGGCCGAGGCTCCTCGCCTCGGTGTTCATCTTGCCGATGAACGACTTCACGCGCGCGGCGCGCGTGGTGCCCGTGCCGAACTTGTCGGCCAGCGCGTACGCGGCGTCGCAGCCGGAGGGCAGCATCAGCCCGTAGAGCAGCTGACGGACGGTGACCTTGTCGCCCACGATCAGCTTGGCGTTGGAGGCGTAGTTGTTCTCGACGATGTAGTCGCTGTAGGCCTTGGCGATCGTGACCTTCGCGTCGAGGTTCAGGTTGCGCTGTGCGAGCACGACCTTCGCGGTCATGATCTTCGTGGTGGAGCCGGTGGAGAGCTTGTCGTTCTCGCCCTTCCCGTACAGCTTGGTGCCGTTGGCGTTGTTCATCACGAAGCCGGTCTTGGCGGCGATCGTGGGAGTGGAAACGGCCTGCGCGGGCGCCGCGGTGAGGGCTCCGGTGGCGAGCACGGCGCCGGTGGTCACGGCGACGGCGGCGGCCCTGCGGATACGGATGCCCTTGATACCGGTGATCAACTGAGATACCCCAATTGCTGTAATTGCCCCTATTGGACGGCCCAGTTGAAGGGGGAAAGAAGGAAGGGCCGTACGTGTGTGACACGTAAGTAGCACAGAAGGTTGTGCGGTTTCCTTACGGGGCCCGGTATCGGGGATGTGAAACGGGCCACGAACATCGGGCTGTCGTCCGCATGGTGGACGACAGCCCCCATGTGTACGTGTTGTATCTATCCTGTCGGCATGTCCTCCGCTCCGCCCGCCTCCGTCAAGCAGCCCCCCGCCGCCGACCGCGTCTATGCCCACGTCAAGCAGGGTGTCCTGGACCGCCGTTACGAGGGTGGGGTCCTCCTCACCGAGGGCGAGCTCGCCGAGGCCGTCGGGGTGTCGCGCACTCCGGTGCGCGAGGCGCTGCTGCGGCTGGAGGTGGAGGGGCTGATCAAGCTCTACCCGAAGAAGGGCGCCCTGGTCCTGCCCGTCTCCGCGCAGGAGATCGCGGACGTGGTGGAGACCCGGCTGCTCGTCGAGGAACACGCCCTGCGCAAGGCCGTACCCGCCCCGCCGGGGCTCATCGAGCGCCTCGAGGAGCTGCTCGCGCGGCAGAAGGAACAGGCCGCCGCCGGTGACCTGGCCCAGGCCGCGGTCACCGACCGCTGCTTCCACGCCGAGATCGTCCGCAGCGGCGGCAACGAGATCCTCTCCCGCCTCTACGACCAGCTCCGCGACCGCCAGTTGCGCATGGGCGTCGCGATCATGCACTCCCACCCGGACCGGATCGCCAAGACCCTCGTCGAGCACGAGGAGATCCTGCGGGCACTGCGCTCGGGGGACGCGGAGGAGGCCGTCGCGATCGTCCACCGGCACATCGGCTGGTTCTCGCACCTGGCGCGGGGGGAGGTCCGATGAGGGCCGGAGCGGGCTCGTCGGTCAACTCCACCCTTCCGGGTGATCCGCCGGGCGGCCGTCGCGCCGTTGCCGTCTGGGGCATCGGCGTCTCCGTCTACTTCGTCGCCGTCATCTTCCGTACGTCCCTGGGAGTCGCCGGTCTCGACGCCGTCGACCGCTTCCATGTGGGCGCCTCGGCCCTGTCGACGTTCTCGATCCTCCAGCTCCTCGTCTACGCGGGGATGCAGATACCGGTCGGTCTGCTGGTGGACCGGCTCGGAACCAAGCGGGTGCTGGGCATCGGTGTCGTGCTGTTCACCCTCGGGCAGCTGGGCTTCGCGTTCTCGCCGTCGTACGGCACCGCCCTCGCCTCGCGGGCACTGCTCGGATGCGGTGACGCGATGACGTTCATCAGCGTGCTGAGGCTCGGCACCCGCTGGTTCCCGGCCCGGCGCGGGCCGATGATCGCGCAGATGGCGGGCCTCGCCGGGATGGCGGGCAACCTGGTCTCCACCCTCGTCCTGGCCCGGCTGCTGCACGGCATCGGCTGGACGGCGGCGTTCGCGGGCAGCGCGGTCGCGGGTGTCGTGGTCCTCGTCCTGCTGCTGCTCTTCCTGAAGGACCACCCCGAGGGACACGAGCCCGCGCCGATGTCGCACCAGGGCGCCGCGTACGTACGGAGGCAGATCGCGGCGTCCTGGCGGGAGCCGGGGACGCGCCTGGGGCTGTGGGTGCACTTCACGACCCAGTTCCCGGCGATGGTGTTCCTGCTGCTGTGGGGGCTGCCGTTCCTGGTCGAGGCGCAGGGGCTCAGCCGGGCCACGGCCGGTGAGCTGCTGACTCTCGTCGTGCTGTCGAACATGGTCATCGGCCTCGTCTACGGCCAGATCATCGCCCGGCACCACGCGGCACGGCTGCCGCTCGCCCTCGGAACCGTCGGCGCGACCGCGCTGCTGTGGGCGGCGACGCTGGCCTACCCCGGCGACCACGCGCCGATGTGGCTGCTCGTCGTGCTGTGCGCGGTGCTCGGCTCCTGTGGCCCCGCCTCCATGATCGGCTTCGACTTCGCTCGCCCGGCGAACCCGCCGGAGCGTCAGGGGACGGCGTCCGGCATCACCAACATGGGTGGTTTCACGGCCTCCATGACGACGCTCCTCGCGGTCGGGGTGCTACTGGACGCCACCGGTGACGACTACACCATCGCCTTCTCCGCCGTGTTCGTCCTGCAGGCACTGGGCATCACCCAGATCCTCCGCCTGCGCAGGCGGGCAGCGCGCAGGGAGCGCGAGCGGCTGGTCGCGAGCCGGGTGGAGACGGTGCACGTACCGGCGTGACGCCCGCCGTTCAGCGGACGACCGGGACGAGCGTGAGGTACGCGAGCCCCAGGATGCCGCGGTAGCCCAGCCACTGGGCGCGGTGCCGGTCGACACGCTCGCGGGTCTCGGCGGCCAGCGGATGGTCGCCGTGCTCCGCGAGCCACACCTCCACGTCCGCCTGGTACGCCGACTCGAACGCCTCCCACTCGTCGAGGCCCGCGGTCTCGATCCACTCGGGCCGGAACCCGGCCGCCACAGCGAGGTCGACCAGCGTCCCGAGGTCGTACTGGTCGGTGACCTTCGCCTCCGGCCACATCCGGGACAGCTCGGCGGCGCTCGGCTCCCGCTCCCAGAAGCACTCGGCGAGCAGCACACGCCCGCCGTCCGCCGCCAGTCGACGCAGCTCGCGCAGCGCCTCGGCGGTGTGTCCGGGAGGCTCGGACGCGCTCAGGGCGTGGCTGGCGCCCAGGCACAGCACCAGATCGGCCGGCCCGCGCTGTGTCGCCGCGGCGGACTCCTCCAGGAACTCCACCCGCTCCCCGAGCCCCCTGGCCGCCGCGTTGCGCCGCCCCCGCGCGAGGTCGTCGCCGTTGAGGTCCACGCCGACCCCGCGCGCCCCCGGTACGGCCTCCAGGACGCGCAGCATCAGCTCGCCCCAGCCGCAGCCGAGGTCGAGGACCGTGCCGGTCGTGGGCGTGGCGAGCCGCCGCACCAACTCCGTGGCACGGGCCTCGGACAACGGCCCGTGGAAGGTGAGCCGGGTCAGTCGGGGCGGGCCGTCGGTATGGGATGCCGGATGCGATGCCGGGGCCGATGCCGTGTCCGGGGCGACGGGCTGGGGCGGGGTGTCCATGTCGGTCATGGGCGCAAGCTAGTTCGGGGCGGAGGACATGGGACACCGAATAAACGACCGGCGTTCCGCGCGCCCCGGCGACCGCTGGAGCACCCGCGCCCTACGGCGTCACCGTGAGGTTGCGCAGTATCGCCGCCGCCAACTCCTGGTCGCCCTC
Organism: Streptomyces sp. NPDC043427; assembly: GCF_056436655.1. Classification (NCBI taxonomy): domain Bacteria; kingdom Bacillati; phylum Actinomycetota; class Actinomycetes; order Kitasatosporales; family Streptomycetaceae; genus Streptomyces; species Streptomyces sp. NPDC043427. The sequence goes on from NZ_JBWKCC010000017.1 coordinate 5,772, forward strand.
GGTCTTGACGCGGTCGGCGGCCGCCTCCGGGGTCACGCGGCCGCAGGCCAGACGGACGTACGTCTCCCAGTCCAGGGTGAGGGAGGCGGCGGGGCCGAGGGCGGGGGCGGTTTCGAGGGTGCCGCGGCCCTGGATGTCGACCCTTATCGTGCGCAGGAACTCGATCGGGCCATGCACGTCGAAGACGATGGCCGAACTACGGGGCGCGTCGGCCTTGTCGGCGACGATCGAGGGGAGCGTGTCGAGGAGGACATCACGGGTGACGTGCGCGCCGGGGGAGTCGAGGTTGCCGGGGACACCGAGGGCCGCGCGCAGGTCCTGCTCGTGCACCCACACGTTGAACGCGTGATTGCGCATCGACTCTTCGAGGGTGAGCTCGGCGCCGAGGTGGCCACGCACCTTCGTACCGGGGTCACGGGACTCGTTGCGCAGCTGGCGGTTGCGGCGGATGACCGTGTACTCCAGCTCGGACGTCATCTCCGGCGCGGTGTGGTGACGGCGGACGTCGACCTGCATCTCCATGTAGCGCTGGTGTTCGTTGGTGACGTGGAACAGGTCGCGCGGGAGCGAGTGGATGGGGCGCGGGTCCCCGAGCATCTCGTTGTCCAGCCCGATGACGTGCGACACGATGTCGCGCACGGACCAGCCCGGGCATGGCGTGCGGCGGTTCCAGTCTGCTTCCACCAGCGGCAGCACCAGCTCGGATATCGCTTCGATGGAATGGGTCCAGGCGTCGGCGTAGGGCTGGAGAGTGGGATGCAGACTCACGGAACGGGACCCCTCGGCGGTCGGTACACGGGTGGATTGTGGCGGCGTTGCCAGTGGGAGGTGGCTGCTGTCGCGGGTGTCTTGGAACGCTAAGTTACGCTGCTTGGAGGCACCCCGGCAGTGCTTTCGTGTGACGATCGTAGGCCCGTGTGGACGACTCGAATGCCAGGACGGTGGTAGTGTGCGCGCCTCTTTGATCCAGATCGCCGTAGACGAGGGTGAATCGGTCGAATCCCGGCGGCGGCGAGTGGCCGCGTTGGTACGGGAGCAGGCCGGGGCCGACCTCGTCGTACTGCCCGAGCTGTGGACGACCGGTGCGTTCGCCTACGAGGGGTTCGGCGCGGAGGCCGAGCCGCTGGACGGGCCCACGCACGAGGCGATGGCCAAGGCGGCGAGCGACGCGGGTGTGTGGCTGCACGCGGGTTCGATTCCGGAGCGCGCTCCATCCGAAAGCGGCTCCGCCGCGGGCGAGGGGCCCTTGTACAACACGTCGCTGGTCTTCTCTCCTTCCGGTGATCTGGTCGCCGCCTACCGCAAGATCCACCGCTTCGGCTTCGACAAGGGCGAGGCCGTGCTGATGGGGGCGGGGCGGGAGCTGGTGACGGTGCGTCTGCCGGAGACGACGCTCGGGGTGGCTACCTGCTACGACCTCCGTTTCCCTGAACTCTTCCGTGGGCTCGTCGACGCGGGCGCGGAGACCCTCGTCGTGCCGGCGGGCTGGCCGGAGCGCCGCCGGGCGCACTGGACGCTGCTGGCTCAGGCGCGGGCGGTGGAGAACCAGGCGTTCGTGCTCGCGTGTGGAACGGCCGGGACACATGCGGGGGTTCCGCAGGCCGGTCACTCGATCGTGGTCGATCCGTGGGGGGAGGTGCTGGGGGAGGCCGGGTCCGGTGAGGAGGTCCTGTCCGTGGAGTTCGATCCGTCGAAGGTGGGCGTGACGCGTGAGCAGTTCCCGGCGCTGAAGGACCGGGTGCTGGGGGTTGACGTTCCTCGTCGCTGAACCCGGTGTTGCGCTGGGGCGGGGGGTCGCTCGCGCCGCCCGACACTGACCGTGTGCCGTCCTTCTGCAGGTGGAGAGCCGCCCCAGCGGCGTGACTGCCCGCGGTGGGACGCAGCCTCAGTCCGACTCGCGTTCCTTTTCGGCCATCTGGATCACGCACACCGCCACCGCGATCAGCAGGGCCGGGTCCGCGTCGTCGCGGACGACGTCGACGCCGTAGGTCTCGCGTACGTGGAGCAGGCGGCGGGAGATGACGGCGAGGAGTTCGTCGTCGTACTCGACGGCGAACTCGCGGTCGAGGATCTTGCCGCTGACGTCGAGTTCGGTGCCGTCGACGAGGGAGACGCGGTAGTGGTTGCGGAGCAGGGACAGGCGTTTGCGGCGGATCCTCGCGAGGGGCTCACCGTCCCTCTCGATGACCATGGTGTCGCGCAGGGCGAACATCTTCTGGTGGATGTCGATGAGGACGCGCCCGTCCCTGTCCTTCAGCTCGAAGGTGTCCCCCAGCCGCATCGCCTTGCCGTCGACGAGGAACACCTTGTTGCCGTGCTGGTCCTCGATCCAGTAGTCGTCACCGAAGCCGAGGAGCCGGTCGCGTACGAGGAATCTCATGCGCTTACCGCTTCCCCCGCGGCCGGTCCGAAACGCCGACGGTAGGCCGATGGGCTGAGTCCCGTCTCGCGCCGCAGCCGGGCCCGCAGGTTCGCCGCCGTACCGAGCCCGCTGCGCGCGGCCACGACATCGAGCCGTTCCTCGCCCCGCTCGATCAGCCGGCACGCCAGCGCCACCCGCTCCCCCGTCAGCCACGCGAGCGGAGTCGTCCCGAGCTGCGCGCGGAAGCGCCGGTGGAGGGTGGCCGGCGACACCGCCGCGCGCGCGGCCAGCGCCGCGACCGTCAGCGGCTCGCCCAGCCGTTCCTGGGCCCAGGCCAGCAGCGGCGCCAGGGACTCGTCCGGCACCTGAGGCACCGGGCGCTCCACGAACTGCCGCTGGCCGCCGTCCCGGTGCGCGGCGAACACCAGCCGCCGGGAGACGGCGTTCGCGATCTCGGCGCCATGGTCCCGGCGTACGAGGTGCAGGCCCAGGTCCAGCGCCGACGCACTGCCCGACGCCGTGAGGACGTCGCCGTCGTCCACGAAGAGCACGTCCGGTTCCAGGCGCACGCGCGGGAACCGCGTCCGGAACGCCTCCGCCCACATCCAGTGGCAGGCCGCCCGCCGCCCGTCCAGCAGCCCCGCCTCCGCCATCGTGAAGGCGCCGGAGCAGAAACCGACGAGTCGCGCACCACGCGCGTGTGCCCGACGCACCGCGTCCAGGACGCGTGGGGAGCGCGGGGCCTCGGTGTCCGGCCGGTTCGGCACGATCAACGTGTCCGCCTCCTCGGCCGCCTCCAGCCCCGCGACCCCCGTGAGTGTGAAGAATCCGTCCCGCATCCGGGTGGCGGGCCCGTCCGCGCACAGCCGGAAGTCGTACAGCTCACGCCCGAGTTCCGGCCGCGGCAGCCCGAAGACCTCGATCGCGCAGCTCATCTCGAACGGGTTGGAGTTCTCGTCGACGACGAGGACGACACGGTGCGGGTGGGTCGGGACGTGCGAGGATCCTTGCGGCATGTGCGATTTCTAGCACTCGTCCGGGTGATCGGGTGCGGCTGAGGATGACGGCATGACCAAGGAACCGCGTGAACCCGTGTCCCTCCCCGCCGCCCTCGCCTCGTTCACCCAGCAGTGGAGCCCCCGCATCGTCACCACCGTCAACGACTACGACGTCCGCGTGGCGAAGGTCGAGGGCGAGCACCTCTGGCACGTCCACGACCACACCGACGAGTTCTTCCTGGTGCTGGAGGGCGAACTGCACATCGGCCTGCGCGAGCCCGGCGGCGAGCGCACCGTCGTCCTGCCCCGGGGCAGCGTTTTCACTGTTCGCCGCGGCACCGAGCACAAGCCCTACGCCCCCGTTCCCACCGAGATCCTGGTACTCGAACCGTCCGGCACCTCCACGGTCGGCGACCGCCACGACGCCGTGCCCGAGCACGTGGACGCGACCACGGGACACGCGCTGACCTGAGTGTCGTACCCGGGTGGCACCCTTGGATCATGACCGACTCCGCACCCCGTCGTGTCCGTGTCCGCGCCCCCGAGCTGATCGGCAAGGGCGGCTGGCTGAACACGGGCGACCAGCAGTACAGCCTCACCGACCTGCGAGGGCGCATCGTCGTCCTGGACTTCTGGACGTTCTGCTGCATCAACTGCCTGCACGTCCTCGACGAGCTGCGCGAGCTGGAGGAGAAGCACCCGGACACGGTCGTCGTCATCGGGGTGCACTCCCCGAAGTTCGTCCACGAGGCCGAGCACCAGGCGGTCGTGGACGCGGTGGAGCGCTACGGCGTGGAACACCCGGTGCTCGACGATCCGGAACTCGCCACCTGGAAGCAGTACGCGGTGCGCGCGTGGCCGACGCTCGTGGTGATCGACCCCGAGGGGTACGTCGTCGCCCAGCACGCCGGCGAAGGCCATGTGCACGCCATCGAGCGGCTCGTCACGGAGCTGGAGGCCGAGCACGAGACCAAGGGCACCCTCCGGCGCGGCGACGGGCCGTACGTGGCGCCGGAACCCGAGCCGACCGTGCTGCGTTTCCCCGGCAAGGCCCTCCTGCTGCCGTCGGGGAACTTCCTGGTCAGCGACACCACCCGACACCAGCTGGTGGAGCTGGCCGGGGACGGCGAGAGCGTCGTGCGGCGCGTCGGCTCCGGCGCGCGCGGGTTCGCCGACGGCGGCGCGGACAGCGCGTCCTTCAACGAACCGCAGGGCCTCGCCCTCCTGCCCGACGGCTTGGTGGTCGTCGCCGACACCGTCAACCACGCCCTGCGCCGCCTGGACCTCGCCACCGGTGAGGTCACCACCCTCGCGGGCACGGGACGGCAGTGGTGGCAGGGCTCCCCGACCTCGGGCCCTGCCCGCGAGATCGACCTCTCCTCGCCGTGGGACGTGGCCGTGTTCGGCGGCCGGGTCTGGATCGCGATGGCCGGCGTGCACCAGCTGTGGGCGTACGACCCGGCCGACGGAACGGTCCACGTCACCGCCGGCACCACCAACGAGGGGCTCGTCGACGGGTCGGGCGCAGAAGCCTGGTTCGCCCAGCCGTCCGGGCTGGCCGCCACCCCGGAGCGGCTGTGGCTCGCCGATTCCGAGACCAGCGCCCTGCGCTGGGTGGACCTCGACGGCACCGTCCACACGGCCGTCGGCACCGGCCTCTTCGACTTCGGGCACCGCGACGGGCCCGCCGGAGAGGCGCTGCTCCAGCACCCCCTGGGTGTCACCGCCCTGCCCGACGGCTCGGTCGCCGTCGCCGACACCTACAACCACGCCCTGCGCCGCTACGACCCGGCGACCGGCGAGGTGACCACACTCGCCACGGACCTGCGGGAGCCCAGCGACGCCGTCCTCGTGGGCGAGGACATCGTGGTCGTCGAGTCGGCCCGGCACCGCCTGACCCGGCTGCGGCTGCCGGAGGAGGCGGTACGGGTGGAGGCCGTCGCCCACCGCACACAGCGCGCGGCCACCGAGGTGGGCCCGGGCAAGCTCCGGCTCGACGTGATCTTCCAGGCCCCCGCGGGCCAGAAGCTCGACACCCGGTACGGCCCCTCCACCCGCCTCCTGGTCTCCTCCACCCCGCCCGAGCTGCTGCTCGCCGGTGAGGGCGCGGACACCGACCTTTCCCGCACGCTGGAGCTGAACCCGGCGCTCACGGAAGGCGTCCTGCATGTCTCCGCGATGGCGGCCTCCTGCGACGACACTGCATCCGACAGCGGCTCCGCCGCGGGTGCCAACGAGTACCCCGCGTGCCATGTGCACCAGCAGGACTGGGGAGTTCCGGTGCGGGTCGTCGAGGGCGGGGCGGACCGGCTGCCGCTGGTGCTCGCGGGGATGGACGAGGGCTGACCCGGCCGGCCGGGCGGCTCACACCCCCACTTCCTCCTGCGCCTCCTCGTCCTCCGGAGCCGGATCGTCGTCCCGACTGACCCTTCGGCGCAGGTTCTCGACGTCCGTCTGAAGGCCGATCAGCAGCTTGTGCAGCTCATCGAGGACGGGCAGCGGGACGATGGGGGTGTGGCCGCCGACCTCCGGCTCCAGGAGCTGGAGGCAGTCCAGGGCGTCCCTGGCCGTCGTCACGCTCTCGCGCAACACCTGCCGGTGCTCGACAGCACGCTGACTGGCGGGCCGGGGCGTGTGCTGCGCGGGGAGCACGTGCCCGGCCCCGGACTCGTACGACCCGTCGGCCCCGGACCCGTCCGTCCCGGACCCGTCCGCCCCTGATCCGTTGGCCCCCGTCCCCTCGACTCCAGGCCCCTCGACCCCGGACCCCTCGGGCCCCGACGCCGCCCCACCAACCCCCGTCCCACCGGCCACCGGGAATGCCGCCGCTCCGTCCCCCGTACTCACCGGTGAGGGCACAAGCCGTGTCTTCGGCGGATGCGCCTTACGCGCACGCTCCGGGTTCGACGCCCAGACCACGTCCCACTGATGCAGCATCACGGGCATGCCGTTGCCGTCCCGCTCGATCTTGTCGGGGCTGTCGAGGTCGAGCCTGAAGTGGACGTACGGGGTGTCCGACTCGTCCCCCGACTTCTGCTTGTGGATGAGCTGGCGCATCGTCACCGCGTTCTCCGGCAGCGCGTCGCTGCGGAACCGTTCGGCGGCGAGGGCGAGGATCCACAGGCCCCGCTCGTTGTGCTGCTGGGACAGGTCCTCGATGACCTGGTTGACATCGGCGCGGAAGGGGACGCCGCCCTTCTCCTTGGCGGCCATGAGGGCCGATCCGACGTTCCGGGTGAGCAGTTTGTCGGCGATCAGGGCCACTCCGCCCGCCACGGCCAGCGTGCAGCGGGCGTCGATGTCGCCCTCCAGCGCCGGTTTCACCAGGGACGTGAAGTCTTCGGTGGGGCGGGGCTCCCACTCCTGGATGACGTCGGAGGTGAGGACACCTCCGTTGTTCCAGGCGTTGCGCGCCTGGGTCGTGACGTGCTTCTTGTACGAGCGCCAGGGGAGGTCGATCAGCGGGCCGAGAAGTTCCGCGAACCCCTTGAGGCCCATGCGCTTGCCACCCTTGATGGCCTTGGCCTGGTCCTTCAAGGGTTCCAGGAGCTCCGGCCGGGTCAGGGCGTGCACCAGGTAGACGGCGCGCCACAGGGCGGTGCCGGGCGGGGGCGTCTCCTGGGCGAAGACCTGGGGGAGTTCCTCGACCGGGATCCGGCCCACGGCCAGGCCGTGGATGACCTGGAGATCGTCCTTCGGTACCAGCGAGTCGCCCAGCTGGATCACGCGCTTGAGGGCGCGGGTGGCGACCTCGACGTTCTGGGCGGCCGTGTCCCACTGCTTGAACTCGACGTGCACCGAGGCCAGTACGGAGCGGATCGCGTCGTCGAAGATGTCCTCGGCGGCCAGCAGGTGCCCCGGATGCCCTTCGGCCCCGACGGCGATCTGGGCCGGGACGACGTACGTCTGGGCGATCTGGGCCGCGCGCGGCCCCGGCTCCTCCGCTGCGATCTCCCGCGTGAACTCCTCCTTCAGCTTCCGCCGCCACTTCTCCCGGCCGACGGCCAGCCGCTCACCGAGAGGCCCACCGCCCGCCCCGGACGAGGCACCGCCCGCCCCGGACGAAGCCGCACCCGGCGCGGAGGAAGCCCCACCCCCTCCGGACGCAGCCCCGCCCCCTCCGGACACAGCCATGCCCACGGCGGACGAAGCCGCGCTCTTCTTCCCGAAGAGCGAGTCCACCGTGAGCTGCGCGGTCTCCGCCGCGTCGGCGTCGGGTCCGGCGAGCACGGACCAGGCGCTCGCCAGCCGGGTGATGCCGTCCCGTACCACCAGCGTGTGGAAGGACTCGGTGCCGTCCTCGAAGGAGATCTCGACGGGGTGGGTGATCAGGTTGCGGGTGACCTTGCGGGCGAGGACGGAGGGCGCGTAGCTGTTGAGCGACAGGGTGCCGTGGATGGTCTGCCACACGTGGTCGCGGAGGTGGGCGAGGTCCTGGTACCGGTACCGGACGATCGCGCAGGGGCGGCCGTCGTCCGTGATCCCCTGGACCTGGGGGTCGGGGATCTCCATCACCTCCATGCCGGTGCGCGGCTGGATGCCGGGCAGCAGCTCGCTCAGGTGGACCCGGGTGACGACCGAGCGCAGGGTCGCTCCGTCGACGTTCTCCACCATCAGCAGCCCGGCGGGGTCCGCAGTGGTGGGGCGGAGCTGTACGGCGACCCCCTCGAGGCCGGTCGTGGCCCGGGCGACGGCCTGCCAGGCGGTCTCGGGGAGCAGGGTCACCGGGTTGGCCTTGCCCGCGTCGACGACTTTCGCCAGGTCCGCGTCCCGGGAGGTGTCCGGCAGGGTGGGCTCGACATGGGACACGAGCACGGAGTCGGAACCCCACGGCACGGTGAAGGAGCGGGGGGCGTGCAAGGGCATGGGTGGTGTCCTTCGGACAGAGGGCAGCGCCGGTGAACAGGGTTCGCCGAGCCGGTGAAACATGATCACGCCCGCCGCCGGTGGCGACGGGCGTGGATGACGTTAACGCTGCCACTTCGTCCGAACGTCAGATTCTTATCGTCCGATCGCATTTCTATGTGAATTGCTCGGACGTGACTGTCACTTGACCGTCATTGGGTCAACTGTGCTCGCGCCCCCGGGAAATTCTCGAACAGCCGCGGTGCGGGGCTCTGCCCCAGCCGGTCGAGCGTCGCCAGGTTTGACGCGACTTCCACGGTCTGGCCGAGCGGGCTGGACTTCTCGATCACGAACACGAACTCGTTCTCCGAGGTCGGCAGCCGTCGCGGCAGCGTAATGAGCCCCAGGTCGTCGAACGCCTTCGAGATCTGCTCGCACAGCTCGGCGCTGAGCCGGGAGCGTTCCGGTGCGGCGTACTTCTTGATGAACCGCATGGAGAGCCGCTTGATGCCGTGGTCCACCTCGACGGCATGGGCGATAACGGTGAAGTCCATAACTCAGTAAATTACTGAGTTAGAAACAAGTGCGACGCTCAAACTCCATAACCGTCGCTGTACCCGTCCCGCCGATAGTGGTGGTGGTGCCCGTCCTCGTCGATGACAGGCGTCGACGGCGGCATCACGACGCGCCTGCGCCGGGCGATGCTGCTGAACGTCGTGACGCCGATCAATCCGACGATCATGAAGATGACGCCGACCAGGTCGAGGTTGACCCCCTGCATGTCCCAGTCGGTCGCGAACGTGAGGATGGCTCCCACGGCGATGAGGATGATGCACCCGCCGAGGCCCATGAGTGTCGCCTCCCTGTCCGGTCCGGTCGTTCCGGTCCGTAAGTGCGGGTACCCCCGAGGCGAACTCCCATGCGACGGCGGGTCCGTCACACCTCCATGAACGCCGTCAGCGCGTTCGCGAGCAGGAACGGGTCGTCGGCGCCGCACAGTTCACGCACGCTGTGCATCGACAGGATCGCCACGCCGATGTCGACCGTCTTGATGCCGTGCCGGGCCGCGGTGATCGGGCCGATGGTCGTGCCGCACGGCATGGAGTTGTTCGAGACGAACGACTGGAAGGGCACCCCGGCCCGGTCGCAGGCGTCCGCGAAGAGCGCTCGGCCCGAACCGTCCGTGGCGTAGCGGTTGTTGACGTTCACCTTCAGGATCGGCCCACCGTTGACCCGCGGGTGGTGCGTGGGGTCGTGCCGCTCGGCGTAGTTGGGGTGGACCGCGTGGCCCGTGTCCGAGGACAGACAGACGGTGCCCGCGAAGGCGCGTGCCCGGTCCTCGTACGACCCTCCGCGCGCGAACACCGAACGCTCCAGCACACTGCCCAGCAGCGGCCCGTCCGCGCCCGTGTCCGACTGGGAGCCGTTCTCCTCGTGGTCGAAGGCGGCGAGGACGGGGATGTGGGTGAGGGCCTCACCGCTGGTGGCGACCGAGGTCAGCGCGGCGACGGCCGCGTGCACCGAGAGCAGGTTGTCCATGCGCGGCCCGGCGAGCAGCTCCTTGTCGCGGCCCAGATAGGCGGGCGGCTCCACCGAGTGCGTCATCAGGTCCCAGCCGGTGACCTCGCCCGCCGGGATCCCGGCGGTCTCCTCCAGGAAGGCGATCAGGTCGCCGTCCCGCACGTCGTTGCCCAGGCCCCAGACCGGCTGGAGGTGGCGCTGCTTGTCGAGCTTGAGGCCCTCGGTGTTGACCGACCGGTCGAGGTGCACGGCAAGCTGGGGCACGCGCAGCAGCGGCCGGTCCACGTTGACCAGACGGGTCGAGCCGTCGCGCAGCGTCAGCCGCCCGGCCAGGCCCAGGTCCCGGTCGAGCCACGAGTTCAGCAGCGGTCCGCCGTAGATCTCCACCGCCACCTGGCGCCAGCCGTGCGCCCCGCTGTCCGGCAGCGGCTTGACGCGCAGGTTGGGGGAGTCGGTGTGCGCGCCGATGATGCGGAACGGCGTGTGCGGGGCGGCGCCCTCGGGGACGTACCACGCGATGATCGCGCCTCCGCGCAGCACGTACTTGCCGCCGGTCCCGGTGGCGGAAGCGCCGGATGTCTCCGCGTCCCAGGCGTCCGTCTCGGCGACCTGCCGGAATCCTGCCTTCTCCAGCCGTTCCGCGGCGTTTGCCACGGCGTGGTACGGCGACGGGCTTGCCGCCAGGAAGGTCATGAGATCGTCGGTGTGGCCGCGGTCGAAGCGGGAGGGTGCGCTCATGGGGTTCACCTTAACGACGTACGAGGGCCCGCTCCCCATCACTGGAAGCGGGCCCTCGTCAGGACAGTGTGGAGGGAGTGTCCGAAGCCTAGAACGCGGCCTCGTCGAGCTCCATGAGGTCCAGGTCGACGCCCTCGGCCACCTTGCGGGCCAGGGTCACGCCGGGCAGGACGTTGGCCGCGAAGAACTTCGCCGCCGCGATCTTGCCGGTGTAGAAGGACTTGTCCTTCGCCGACGCCGTCTCCAGCTTCTCGGCCGCGACCGCCGCGCCCTTGAGCAGCAGGTAGCCGACGACCACGTCACCGGAGGCGAGCAGCAGGCGGCTGGTGTTGAGGCCGACCTTGTAGATGTTCTTGACGTCCTGCTCGGTGGCCGCGAGGTCGGTCAGCATCAGGCCGACGATCGCCTCCAGCTCGACGGCGGCCTTCGCGAGGTGCTCGCGGGCGCCCTCCAGCTCCGCGCCACCCGTGCCGAGCGCCAGGAACTTCTTGATGTCCTCGGCGAGGGAGTTCAGCGCGGCGCCCTGGTTGCGGACGATCTTCCGGAAGAAGTAGTCCTGGCCCTGGATCGCGGTGGTGCCCTCGTACAGGGTGTCGATCTTGGCGTCGCGGATGTACTGCTCGATCGGGTACTCCTGCAGGAAGCCGGAGCCGCCGAAGGTCTGCAGCGACTGGGCGAGCTGCTCGTAGCCCTTCTCGGAGCCGTAGCCCTTGACGATCGGCAGGAGCAGGTCGTTCAGCGCGTGCTCGGTGGAAGCGTCCTCGCCCGCGGCCTCCTTGACGGCGATCGAGTCCTGCACCGACGCCGTGTAGAGGACCAGCGCGCGCATGCCCTCGGCGTACGCCTTCTGCGTGATCAGCGAGCGGCGGACGTCCGGGTGGTGCGTGATGGTGACCTTCGGCGCGGACTTGTCCATGAAGTTGGCCAGGTCAGGGCCCTGGACGCGCTCCTTGGCGTACTCCAGCGCGTTGAGGTAGCCGGTCGACAGGGTCGAGATCGCCTTCGTGCCGACCATCATGCGGGCGAACTCGATGATGCGGAACATCTGGCGGATGCCGTCGTGCTTGTCGCCGATCAGCCAGCCCTTGGCGGGGTGGCGGTCGCCGAAGGTCATCTCGCAGGTGTTGGAGGCCTTCAGGCCCATCTTGTGCTCGACGTTCGTGGCGTAGACGCCGTTGCGCTCGCCCAGCTCGCCGGTCTCGAAGTCGAAGAGGAACTTCGGTACGAGGAAGAGGGACAGGCCCTTGGTGCCCGGTCCGGCGCCCTCGGGGCGGGCCAGCACGTAGTGGAGGATGTTCTCCGACATGTCGTGCTCACCGGACGTGATGAACCGCTTCACGCCCTCGATGTGCCAGGTGCCGTCCTCCTGCTCCACGGCCTTGGTGCGGCCGGCGCCCACGTCCGAGCCGGCGTCCGGCTCGGTGAGCACCATCGTGGAGCCCCACTGCTTCTCGACGGCGATTTCCGCGATCTTCTTCTGGACGTCGTTGCCCTCGTCGAAGAGGATGCCGGCGAACGCGGGACCGGAGGAGTACATGAAGGCGGCCGGGTTCGCGCCGAGCACGAGCTCCGCGTTGGCCCAGAGCAGCGACGGGGGCGCGGTGGTGCCACCGATCTCCTCGGGCAGGCCCAGGCGCCAGTACTCGGAGTCCATGTAGGCCTGGTAGCTCTTCCGGAAGGAAGCGGGGACCGGCGCGGTGTTGGTCTCCGGGTCGAAGACCGGCGGGTTGCGGTCGGCGTCGGCGAAGGACTCCGCCAGCTCGTTCTCCGAGAGGCGGGTCAGCTCCTCGAGGATGCTCTTCGCGGTCTCGACGTCCATCTCCTCGAACGGACCCGTGCCGTACAGCTTGTCGCGTCCGAGTACTTCGAAGAGGTTGAACTCGATGTCGCGGAGATTCGACTTGTAGTGCCCCATGGCGACGGCTCCGTAGAGAGATCGGCGAGGCACTGACTCCTCGCTCATGTTCACGTACCAAACAAGTGGCTACGATGATGCTACCCGTCGGTAATAAGAAGCAACCCCGAACCGGTCATCTGTGACAGGTCACACCGGGACGGTGAGCGTCGCTCGCGCCGGCGAGCGGCCGGATCATCCCGGAGCGGACGAAGAGCCCCCGGTGAGAGGTGCCGCCGCCGTACCGTCCCGGGCGGACGGGTCCTCTCGGTACGCTTGCGCTCATGTACGGCTACGACCAGAACGTCGGCGCACAGCAGGGGTACGCCCCGCCGCAGCAGCCCATGTCCGGCGGCGTGGGAGGGTACGGCCAGCAGCCGCCGCTCTACCCCGAGCCGTCCCCGCCCTCGCTCGCGGACGCGGTGCGGGCCTTCACGACCGGGCAGGTGACGGCCGAGGACTTCCAGCAGGTCTTCGCGACGTCGAAGGTCTACTGCCCGCGCGGCGACAACCCGGGATTCCTCGCCCTGCACAACACCCAGCAGCCGGTGATCCCGATGTTCACCTCCCTCAAGGAGCTGCGCCGGTACGCGGGCAAGGAGTCCAAGTACTTCGTGATCACCGGCGCGGAGGTGATCGACCTGCTCCCGACCGGGTACGGCTTCGTCCTCGACATGGAGGGCGAGCACCGCATGGTCTTCGACGCGAAGGCGGTCGAGCAGATGGTCGAGTTCGCGATGCGCCGCATGTACGGCTAGAGCGGGTGGTCGCTGATCGCGTGACGGGACCCGTGAGCCCGGAGGGAATGCCCTCCGGGCTTTCCCTGTTAAGGGTGGCAGAAAGTTCAACGCTCAACTAAACTGGCCGCACAAGGAGGTACCGACATGCCTGCAGTGACCGTCGAGAACCCGCTGACGTTGCCGCGCGTGACCGCGCACGCCGACGCCGTGGCACGTCCCGTGCTCACCGTCACGACCGCGCCGAGCGGTTTCGAGGGCGAGGGCTTCCCGGTGCGCCGTGCGTTCGCCGGGATCAACTACCGTCACCTCGACCCGTTCATCATGATGGATCAGATGGGCGAGGTGGAGTACGCGCCGGGCGAGCCGAAGGGCACCCCCTGGCACCCCCACCGCGGCTTCGAGACCGTCACCTACATCGTCGACGGCATCTTCGACCACCAGGACTCCAACGGCGGTGGGGGCACCATCACCAACGGTGACACCCAGTGGATGACGGCCGGCTCCGGCCTCCTCCACATCGAGGCGCCGCCGGAGTCCCTCGTCATGTCCGGCGGTCTCTTCCACGGCCTGCAGCTGTGGGTGAACCTCCCGGCCAGGGACAAGATGATGGCTCCCCGCTACCAGGACATCCGCGGCGGCCAGGTCCAGCTGCTCACCTCCCCCGACGGCGGCGCGCTGATGCGTGTCATCGCCGGTGAGCTGGACGGCCACCAGGGCCCCGGCATCACCCACACCCCGATCACGATGATCCACGCGACGCTCGCACCGGGCGCCGAGATCACCCTGCCGTGGCGCGAGGACTTCAACGGCCTCGCCTACGTCCTGGCGGGACGCGGCGCGGTCGGCCAGGAGCGGCGGCCCGTGCACATGGGGCAGACGGCGGTGTTCGGTGCCGGTGGGTCGCTGACGGTCCGCGCGGACGAGAAGCAGGACTCCCACACCCCGGACCTGGAGATCGTCCTCCTCGGCGGACAGCCCATCCGTGAGCCCATGGCGCACTACGGCCCGTTCGTGATGAATACCCGCGAGGAACTCCAGCAGGCCTTCGAGGACTTCCAGAAGGGCCGGCTCGGGACGATCCCGGCGGTGCACGGGATGTCCGAGGGCGGACTGTAGGCCTTGGCTGCGGCCCTTCCTCAGGCATCGGCGGCTGCGGCGGATTCCGTGCCGAGCTGTGTCAGTACGGTGGTGAAGGCGCGAGGTGGTCAGCCACATGGGAGTCTCGATCACCAACAAGTGCGCGGAGGAACAGCGAGTGAAGGCGACCTTCGCGCTGGTGTCCGCGTCGGGTCCGCAGCCTGAGTGCCATGCCCTGCAGCCGGGCCAGGAAGTGACCCAATGGGTCAGGCCGCTTCCTCCGTCTTCTCCCATGTGGTCACGTCCAGGGTGACGGAGGACAGGCCGTACTCGTCGTCCTTCTGCCATCCGAGGACCCGGATCGCCGCGACGCGGTTCTCGTCGGTGAGTACGCACGCGGTGAGCCCCCGGCGGATGGTCTTCGCCTTGATGGCGAAACCGAATTCGGTGGCCGCGGAACAGCTCTCGGCGGTCGCCTCGCCACTGACGGTGGCGAGGTCACCGTGGTCTCCCGCGATGGTGTAGCCGTCGGCGTTCGACAGCAGGTAGAAGGAGATGTCGGGCTGGGCGTTGGTGAAGTCCACGTCCAGGCTCGTGCCGGAACGCAGGACCACTTTGCGTTGCTCGCGGACCGCGGCGGCCGCTCCCGTGACGTCGGCCGTGGCGCCGCCGGACGCCGGAGCGCCGAGGACGCCCGACGGGGAGGGCGTGACGGAGGGCGTCGGTGCGGCGGCGGATCCGGTCCGGCCGGCTGTCCGGTCAGCGCCGGGTGTGCCGTTCGACTGCGTCAGCACCTGGTAGGCCACCACCCCGCCCACGGACAGCACGGCGGCGGCCACGAACGCGAGGGTGGGGCCCTTGAAGGCGAGCTTGAAGCCCCGGCCGCCCACGGAGAGGCTGGACGAGGGCGAGCTTCCGTGCGCCTCCTGCATCACCCGTGTGACCTCGGCGTCCGCGACGGCCCGGGTGCGCCGGGCGTCGGCCTCGGCCTGCGCCCGGATGGTCATCGCTTCAGCCTCCCCCTGTGCCTGGATCCTCGCCGACTCCGCCATACCGGCGCTGTACTCGCGCATCATGTGCGGTGTGAACGCGGCCCCCTCGGCCCCGTCCTTCCGGGATGCGGACTTGCCCATGTCGCTCCTTGCCTGCCGTAGGGACACGGCCAGGGCACACATCGTGCAGTTCGGGAGGCGACGATCGCCGTCACTCACACAGGGGTCACTCGAAAGAGTGGTGTAGTGGGATAATTGACGACCCGTCACCCGACCGGTCCGTCAGCGAAGGACAGCCCGCCCTCCCCGTGCTCCCCTGGAGGAGTGCAGGAGTCCCGCCCGCTGCTCCCCGGCCCCGTCCGCCGTCTCGCCGCCTGGTGCGCCACGATCCTGCTCGTCTCCGGGGTCGTCTACGTCGGGATCCAGCTCTGCGCGCAGGTGCGTACGGCCGTGGTGCCGGTGCTGCTCGCGCTGCTCGGGACGGCGCTGCTGCGGCCCTTCCACCGGCGGTTGGTGAAAGCGGGGGTCAACCGGTCCCTCGCCGCGGGGGTGACCTGTGTGGCCGTCGTCGCCGTGGTCGGCGGGGCCGTGTACATCGTCGTCGCCGCGCTCATCGACACCGGGGACGAGATCATCGCCTCGCTCAGGGACGCGGCGCGGGGGATCGCCGACCACTTCGGGGCCGCCGGGACCTCGCTCGACGACATCGCCGCCAACGCCCGGGAGCTGCTCACCAAGTTCGGCGGCACGGCCGCTTCCGGGGTGATCAGCGGGGTCAGTGTCGTCGGGGAGAGCATCGCCATGGCCGTCCTGGCGCTGCTGCTCGTCTTCTTCTTCCTGCGCGATGCCGACCGCGCCGTCGGCTCGCTGCGGTCCGCCGTCCCCGGTGCGGCCGGTGACACCGTGGAGGCGATGGCACGGCGGGCCTTCCGGGCCGTCGAGGGGTTCATGCGCGGGACCACCCTCATCGCGCTCATCGACGCCCTGTGCATCACCGTGGGACTGCTCATCCTGCGTGTTCCCGGCGCCGCGGGTCTCGGCGCGCTCGTGTTCGTCGGCGCTTACATCCCCTACCTCGGCGCGTTCCTCTCCGGGGCCCTGGCCGTGCTGGTCGCGCTCGCCGACCGGGGATTCGTCATCGCGCTGTGGGCGCTCGGTGTCGTGCTCGCCGTACAGGTGCTGGAGGGGCACGTGCTCCAGCCGGCGATCCAGAGCAGGACCGTGCAGATGCATCCCGCGGTGGTGATGCTCACGATCACCGCGGGAGCATCCGTGGCCGGCGTCCTCGGCATGCTCCTCGCGGTCCCACTGACGGCGGCCGCCTTCGGAGTCGCACGCGAACTACGGGCCCGCTACGGCACGTCTGCGGAGTCCTCCGGGGCCTCGTAGCGACCGTAGCGACCCGTGGGCGTGTCAGCAGCGTCCCGAAGGTGTGTCAGCGTGCGTTGCCCTCGGGCTCGTACAGCTCGAACCAGATGCTCTTGCCCTCGCCGCGCGGAGCAACCCCCCACGTGTCCGCGAGGAGTTCGATGAGGAGGAGGCCGCGGCCGGAGGAGGCGAGTTCGCCGGGTCTGCGTTTGTGGGGGAGGTCGTCGCTGGTGTCCGCGACCTCGATCCGCATCCGGCGCCCGGCCGGGCCGTCGGTCACCTCGGCGACGAGGAGGGCGTCGGCGTCGGTGTGCACGAGCACGTTGGTCAGCGCCTCGGAGACGAGGAGGACCGCCGAGTCGACCTGGTCCGCGCAGGACCAGTCGTGCAGCAGCTCACGCAACTGCTGACGGCCCTCGGCGATCCGCTCGGGCTCGTCCTGCGCGATGGTCAGCACGGTGCGGCGCACACTCGGCCGTACGGCGACGGTGTCCCCGCAGCCGCAGCCCTCACCCTGCCGGCACAACAGCAGTAGGGCGATGTCGTCCTCGCGACGGTCGGCCAGCGGGCCGGTGGTGTGGTGCGAGGACGGCCCGTGCACGGCCTGGACCAGGGCGTCGGCGAGCCCCTCCAGGTCGCCCTCGTGGGCCTCCAGGGTCTTGCGGATGCGCTGCCAGCCGGTGTCGAGGTCGTGGCCGCCGGTCTCCAGCAGACCGTCCGTGCAGATCATCATGGACTCGCCGGGCTCCAGGGCGAGCCGCGTGGTCGGGTAGTCGGAGTCCGGATCGACACCGAGGGGCAGGCCGCCTGCTGTGGGGCGGACGATCACCGTGCCGTCCGCCATCCGGATCGCCGGGTCCAGATGGCCCGCGCGGGCGGTCTCCAGGACCCCCGTCACCGGGTCGACCTCGACGTACAGGCAGGTCGCGAAGCGCAGGCCCGCCAGGTCGTCGTCGGAGTGCGTGATGCCGTAGAGGAAGCGGGAGGCGCGGGTGAGGACCGCGTCCGGGCGGTGGCCCTCGGCGGCGTACGCCCGCAACGCTATGCGCAGCTGTCCCATCAGGCCCGCCGCCCGTACGTCGTGCCCCTGCACATCCCCGATGACCAGGGCGAACCGGCCGCTGGGCAGCGGGATCATGTCGTACCAGTCGCCGCCGACCTGGAGGCCGCCGCCGGTCGGGATGTAGCGGGCGGCGAGGGTCATGCCCGGTATCTCGGGGCCGAGCTGGGGCAGCATCGAGCGCTGCAGCCCGTCGGTCAGCTCCCGCTGCGTCTCGGCCGCACCGGCCCGGGACAGGGCCTGGGCGAGCATGCGGGCCACGGTGGTGAGCACCGAGCGCTCGTCGGGCGTGAACGCCACCGGGTAGGCGAAGGCCGCCATCCAGGCGCCCATCGTGCGGCCCGCGACGATCAGCGGCAGGAACGCCCAGGACTGGCGGCCGAACTGCTGGGCCAGAGGCCAGGTGAGGGGATAGCGCTCCTTGTACTGCTCGGGGGTGGAGAGATACACCGCCCGGCCCGTGCGCACCACCTCCGCCGCCGGATAGTCCGTCTCCAGCGACATGTGCGTGAAGGGACTCTCGTCGCTCGGCTCCTGCCCGTGGTGGCCGATGATCGTCAGGCGGTCGCCGGTGATCCCGAACACCGCGAGACCGTCCGGTGAGAAGCCCGGCATCGACAGCCCCGCCGCGACCCGCAGCACCTCCTCCGTGGACCGTGCCTCCGCCAGTGCCCGGCCGGCGTCCAGCAGGAACGCCTCCCGTGAGCGCCTCCAGTCGCCGGTGACCGCGCTGCGGCCCGCCGGGGTGCCCGGCGACGGCTCGGTGACCTCCTGGAGGGTGCCGATCAGCTCGTACGCCTTCCGCACCGGGTCGAAGGACGGCTTGGACCGGCTGCGTACGACCCGGATGATCCGGCCCTGGTCGTCCATGACCCGCACCCGCACCTCGGCAAGGGTGCTCTCGGCGACGGCGAGCTGCACCACGCCGGTGATCTCGTTCCAGTCGACGGGGTGGAGACGGGCCCGGGCCTGGGCCTGGGTGAGGGTGGTCTGCTCGGCGGGCAGCCCCAGCAGCCGTGCTGCCTCCGCGTCGACGGTGACCAGCTCGGTGGCGGTGTTCCAGTGCCACAGGCCGGTCGCGAGGGCGGCGAGGACCTCCCCCACGGCGGGCAGGGGCTCGCCAGTGCGCATTGCCCCAATTTAAGGACAGAGGCTCGAGAAGTGCCACTGATCGCCGACAGAACCGCCGCACAACAATGGTGGGGAGGCGATTACGGGGTGCCCGGTACGCTGGGGGGTGTTTCACGTGAAACACCGGCTGAAACAGACCCCGATCCGCGAAGACTGGATGAACGACGATGCATCGGTACAGGTCCCACACCTGCGGCGAGCTCCGCGCCTCTGACGTCGGCACCGACGTCCGGCTGAGTGGCTGGCTGCACAATCGGCGCGACCTGGGCGGCATCCTCTTCATCGATCTGCGCGACCACTACGGCATCACGCAGCTCGTCGCGCGCCCCGGCACCCCGGCGTACGAGGCCCTCGACAAGCTCACCAAGGAGTCGACGGTCCGCATCGACGGCAAGGTCGTCTCCCGGGGCGCCGAGAACATCAACCCCGACCTGCCCACCGGTGAGGTCGAGGTCGAGGTCGGCGAGGTCGAGCTGCTCGGCGCCGCCCAGCCGCTGCCCTTCACGATCAACACCGAGGACGGGGTCAACGAGGAGCGGCGCTTGGAGTACCGCTTCCTGGACCTGCGCCGCGAGCGCATGCACCGCAACATCATGCTGCGTACGGCGGTCATCTCGGCCATCCGTCACAAGATGGTCGCCCTCGGCTTCAACGAGATGGCGACGCCGATCCTGACCGCGACCTCCCCCGAGGGCGCCCGCGACTTCGTCGTCCCCTCGCGTCTGCACGCGGGCCGGTTCTACGCCCTGCCGCAGGCCCCGCAGCAGTTCAAGCAGCTGCTGATGATCTCCGGCTTCGACCGCTACTTCCAGATCGCGCCCTGTTTCCGCGACGAGGACGCGCGCGCCGACCGCTCGCCGGGCGAGTTCTACCAGCTCGACGTCGAGATGAGCTTCGTGGAGCAGGAGGACGTCTTCCAGCCCATCGAGCAGCTCATGACCGAGCTGTTCGAGGAGTTCGGCAACGGCCGTCACGTCACCTCGCCGTTCCCGCGGATCCCGTTCCGCGAGGCGATGCTGAAGTACGGCTCCGACAAGCCGGACCTGCGCGCCCAGCTGGAGCTCGTCGACATCACCGACGTCTTCGAGGGCTCGGAGTTCAAGGCGTTCGCCGGCAAGCACGTCCGCGCGCTGCCCGTCCCGGCGGTCCAGGACCAGCCCCGCAAGTTCTTCGACCAGCTCGGCGACTACGCCGTCTCGCAAGGCGCCAAGGGCCTGGCCTGGGTCCGTGTAGCCGAGGACGGCTCGCTCTCCGGCCCGATCGCCAAGTTCCTCACCGAGGAGAACGTCAAGGTCCTCACCGAGCGCCTCGGCCTGGAGGCCGGTCACGCCGTGTTCTTCGGCGCGGGCGAGTTCGACGAGGTCTCGAAGATCATGGGTGCGGTGCGGGTCGAGGCCGCCAAGCGTGCCGGGCACTTCGAGGAGAACGTCTTCCGCTTCTGCTGGATCGTCGACTTCCCGATGTTCGAGAAGGACGAGGAGACCGGCCGGATCGACTTCTCCCACAACCCCTTCTCCATGCCCCAGGGCGGCATGGAGGCCCTGGAGACCCAGGACCCGCTGGACATCCTCGCCTGGCAGTACGACATCGTCTGCAACGGCGTCGAGCTGTCCTCCGGCGCGATCCGGAACCACGAGCCCGACATCATGCTGAAGGCGTTCGGCATCGCGGGCTACGACGAGGAGACCGTCGAGCGCGAGTTCGCCGGCATGCTCCGCGCGTTCCGCTTCGGCGCCCCGCCGCACGGTGGCATCGCGCCGGGCGTCGACCGCATCGTCATGCTGCTGGCCGACGAGCCCAACATCCGCGAGACCATCGCCTTCCCGCTCAACGGCAACGCCCAGGACCTGATGATGGGCGCGCCGACGGAGCTGGACGAGACGCGCCTGCGCGAGCTGCACCTCTCGGTGCGCAAGCCCCAGCCGAAGTAAAGGCCCTCCTCGGAACTCCGGGACACCAGTCGGCCCCGACCTGCGCGGTCGGGGCCGATTTTCAGAGCGTCAGCTGGATCTGCTCGACGACCAGTGACTCCTTGTCCGCGTTCATGTGTTCGCTTCGTCCGCCGGGCACTCGACGAACAGATCCTCCGCCGCGGTGGCCGTCAGGGAACGGTCGAACCAGAGGGTGAGGGTGTCGAGGTACGCGTACCCGCGCTGGACACGGTGCAGAAGGACGCCGTCCGGGTCTGCGTTCGTCGATGCGGCTGCACAGCTTCAGGCGATGCGAACACTCTTCCGTAAAGTGGAGTCGGCGTCGCTCGACCCTGTGAAGTCCCGGGACTTCATCCACCGTCTCGCGGGGGAGCTGTAGACGTGATCCAGTGGCAGAAGTCGTCCTTCTCGAGCGGTTCCGACGGGGCTTCGTGAGCAAGTGGACCGACGCCGGCTACGAGGGCGGCCACACCTGTCACACCGGCCGGTTCTTCTTCGACGAGGAATCCGTCCTCGCCTCCGCCGAGGTGGAGCCGTACTCCACCAGCGCCACCGAGCGCACCACCCTCACCGAGGACACCATCTACGACCAGAGCGGCACTCAGGGCGGCCTGCTCAAGCTGAAGTACGACAAGAAGAACATCGCGAAGGGCGTGATCGGCTCCATCACCATGGGCGTCGACCCCGACACCACCCACGACGGCACCGACGACGCCGTCCAGCCGGGAGCCTCCGCTTCCGCCTCTGCCTCCGCCTCGGCGAGCTGACGCCGACAGGGAAGGGCGCCCGGAGATACGTACCTCCGGGCGCCCTTCGCCTTCAACTGCTCTACGACAGCGTCTTGTAGCCGCCCCAGCCGGTACCGACCTGCGTCCGGCCGCCGAACGAGCCCTTCCCGTCACCGTTGATGCGGAAGAGGTTGCCGCTGGCGTCACGCGACACGATGTCGGCCCTGCCGTCCCCGGTGATGTCCCCGACGCCGACGACGGCGTCGTAGGAACCGCCCCAGTCGGTGAACACCTTCGTGCGGGCCTTGAAGGTGCCCGTGCCCGTGCCGTCGTACCGGTACAGGTTGTTGGACTTGTCCTGTGCGATCAGGTCGCCGACGCCGTCGCCGGTGATGTCGCCGACGCCCACGATCTTCTTGTACGTCCGCCAGTCCGCGAAGATCTTCGCGCGGGCCGAGAAGCCGCCCGTGCTGGTGCCCTTGTACAGGTAGATGTCTCCGGTCGTGGCCTGGCGCGCCACCAGGTCCGGGCGGCCGTCGCCGCTCACGTCACCGGGCGAGGCCAGCACGTCGTACTGGCTCCAACCGCTGGTGCCGGCCGTGGTGTAGGCCGTGGTCGGCGTGACCGCCTTGCCGCACACCGGCTTGTAGAGCCGCAGCGACCCGTTGCCCTGCCGCACGAGCACGTCGTTGCAGCGGTCGCCGCTCAGGTCACCGAACGGCACCGGCGTGATCGACGTGGGCCAGCCCGTGCCCGTGACCTTCCCCGAGAACTTGCCGCCGTAGTGGACGGACAGCGCCCCTGACGAGTTCAGCGTCAGCAGATCGCCCGTGCCGTCCGGGGTGCCCGAGGCGCCGCCGAAGTCGCGGGCGACGGCCGCGCCGCCCGAGACGGTGACCGTGCCGGAGGCCAGCTTCACGGCGGTGGTCGCGCCCTGCTGGGTGGCGTCGAGCGTCCAGGTCAGGGGGCCGTTGGGAGCGTAACCGCCGCTGATGGTACGGCCGTTCCAGCTCGCCGCGACCTTCAGGTCGGCGGTCGTGCCGGTGAGGGAGCGGACGGTCCTGCCCGCCGAGTCCTTGATCGTCACCGACCAGGAAGAGGCGGGCCGGCTCAGCTGCCAGGTGGGCGCCCAGACGGTCGCGGGGGTGGTGCTCTTCAGCGAGGCCGCCGTCGGGACGGTGGAGCCGGTGACGGCGAGCGCGGGCCAGGTGGTCCGGGAGCCCCACAGCTGCGCGTTGCCGCTGTCGGTCTTGGCGGCGGACCAGACGGCGGTGGCCCCGCCGTCCGGGCCCACGCTGATGCCGTGGCCCCAGGCGTTCGTGGAGCCGGGCAGTTGGGTCGGCGCACTCCACGTACCGTCGGTGCGGACGGACTCCCACAGGGCTCCGCTCTGGTTCCACAGGGCGCGTACGGTGCCGTCGGCGCCGATGGTGGCGTCGTACGACTCGCCGGCGTAGGACGTCGACAGGGTCCGCGGGGCCGACCAGGTGCCGGTCGCGGCGTCGCGGGTTGCTGTGCGGGCGCTGAACGTCGTGGTGTAGTCGACCCAGACGAGGGTGACGTCGCCGTCGGGCGCGATGAGCGGCTCGGGGGTGCTCGCGAGATCGTCGCTCGCGCTCACCGTCTCGGGCACGGACCAGGTGCCCGCGGCGGACCGGGTGGACGTGAGGATGGTCGTGTCCTCGGACTCGTCGGTGCCCGGCCAGGCGAGGGTCAGGGTGCCGTCCTCGCCGGCCGTGACCTCGGGGTCGCCGACCGACTGGTAGCTGCCGGTCGCGGCGGCGGGCGCGCTCCACTCGGTGGCGCCGGCCGCGCGGGTGACCTCGATCAGCCTGGCGGACGGGCCGTCCCACTGCTTGTAGACGACGACAGTGGTGCCGTCGGAGGTGACGGTGACGCTCGGCTCGTAGGCGGAGTCGGCGCCGTCCGCGACGGCGGTGCTCAGCGGCACCGGCGCGGACCAGCTGCCGTCGCCGCTCCGGGTGGAGCCGTAGACCTCGGCCTCGGTGCCGGCGGCGGTCCGGGTGGCCCATACGGCGGTGAGCGTGCCGTCGGGAGCCTCGGCGAGGTCGATGCCGGCGTCGCCGCCCCAGGCGGTGTCGGTGCCGACGATCTCGGCGGGCGCGGACCAGACGGAGTGGTCGGCGGACAGGACGGAACCGACGAGGCGGGTGGCGTAGTTGCCGTCGCCCGGTGCGGTGTTGTCCGGGAGTTCCACCCATAGAGCGGTGACCGTGCCGTCGGCCGAGGCGTGCAGCTGGGCGGCGCCGGCCTCGGTCGGGGTGGTGGCGAGGAGCTTCGGGGCTCCCCAGGTGTCGCTGCCCTTGGCCCGGACGGCCGCGTACAGCTTCCGTTCGCCGCCGCCGGTGCGCGCGAACTGGTTCCACAGCGTGACGGCGGACCCGTCGGGGGCGGTGACGACGTCGAGGACGTCGGTGGAGACGTCGGTGCCGGTGATGGCGGTGGCCGTGGTCCACGGCACCACCGGTGCGGCGACGGCCGCCGACGGAAGGACGGCGCCGCCCGCGACCGCGAGCGCCACCGAGGAGATCGCGACCGCCAGGCGGCGGCGCGGCAGGGCGTATCTGCCCACGTGTTCTTCCCTCCCCACGAAGGGACACGCTCCCTTCGCACAAGTGAGCGGACATTACCAATCGTTGGGACGAACTGTCGCAGGAAAAAACGCCGTGCCCGGCGGCAACCCCCGTGCCCGCGGTGACCACTGAGGGGTCGTGAGCACCGTTCACCGGAGCTTCACCGCACAGCAGTTGTCCCCCACACTCTTAAGGACTTCCTCAGTGGCAGCACCCTCCCACCGCCGGTCCCTCCGCAAGCGCCGCACCCTCGTCGTCTCCGCCGCCGTCGTGGCCGCGGGTGTCGGCGCGGGCTTCCTGGTGATGAACGCGAGCGCCGCCCCCGTCGACCTGTACCACCAGACGCTCGCCGCGAAGGACGGCTGGGCGTCCTCCGGCACGGGGACGACCGGTGGCACGAAGGCCGACGCCGCGCACACCTTCACGGTCTCCACTCGCGCGCAGCTGGTGAAGGCGCTGGGGTCGGCCACCGACACCACGCCCCGGATCATCAAGGTCAAGGGCACGATCGACGCCAACACGGACGACGCGGGCAAGAAGCTGACCTGCGCGGACTACGCGTCGGGCACCGGCTACTCGCTCTCCGCCTACCTGAAGGACTACGACCCCGCCACCTACGGCCGCTCCAAGCTGCCCTCCGGCACCCAGGAGAAGGCCCGCGCCGCGGCCCAGGCCAAGCAGGCGAAGAACGTCGTCTTCAAGGTGCCGGCCAACACGAGCCTCGTGGGCGTGCCCGGCACGAAGGCCGGGATCACCGGCGGCATGCTGCAGATCCAGAACGTGGACAACGTCATCGTCCGCAACCTCACCTTCGCCGCGACCGAGGACTGCTTCCCGCAGTGGGACCCGACCGACGGCGACGACGGCAACTGGAACTCCAACTACGACTCCGTCACCCTGCGCGGGGCGACCCACGTCTGGGCCGACCACAACACGTTCACCGACGGCCCGCACTTCGACAGCGCGAACCCTAAGTACTACGGCCGCGAGTACCAGATCCACGACGGCGCCCTCGACATCACCAAGGGCTCCGACCTGGTGACCGTCGAGCGCAACCAGTTCACCAACCACGACAAGACGATGCTGATCGGCAGCAGCGACACCGACAGCGTCGGCAAGCTGCGCGTCTCCATCCACCACAACGTGTGGAAGGGCATCGTCCAGCGCGCTCCCCTGGCCCGCATCGGCCAGATCCACATCTACAACAACGTTTACGACACCACGCCCCTCAACGGCTACGCGCCGCAGTACAGCATCAACTCCCGCGCAAAGGCCCAGGTCGTCGCCGAGAACAACTACTGGAAGCTCCCCTCCGGCGCAAAGCCCGCCAAGGTACTGAGCGGCGACGGCACGGGCTCCGTCGCGGGCGGCGGCAACCTGGTCAACGGCACGGTCACCGACCTCGTCGCCGCGTACAACGCCGCGTCGTCGAAGAAGATCAAGACCACCGTCAACTGGACCCCGGCCCTCACGTCGGGCCTGGAGACGTCCGCGAAGAACCTGCCGACGTCGCTGGGGACGACGACGGGGGCGGGGGTGCTCTCCTAGAAGGGTGAGGGGCCCGGGGCGTGTTCCCGGGCCCCTTGCGGCGACGTCGTGTGCGCGGCCCGCCTCCCTCTTCTCGAGCGACTTGGCAGTCGCTCAGGACTGGGCCTCGGCCCAGAAGTTGAAGATCCTTGAGAAGCCCGCCCGTACGGCGCCGCGCCGCGTGAGCACGGACCGGTCGACTCCGGAGAAGAGAACCGCGAGGGAGACGTCGGCGGGCAGGACCCGGCCCGCCGCCCGCACGGTCACTTTCCTGCCGCTTCCGAGACCCGACTGCCGCACCGTGATGACGACACCGGGGTCTTCGGCGTCGGGCTGCCGGGACAGCGTGTACGCCCGGCGGTCGATCGCCGTGAGCCTGTACGCGTCACCCAGATACGTCATGTGCAGGGAGCGCCCCCGGTGCGTAAGCGCCCACCGGGCCCGGCTCATCCGCACGAGTCCGTCGCCCACCCGGAGCGTCGCGCGGTTGAGGGTCGGCATCGACAGGACGTCCGTGTGCACGCCACGCGTCTCGAACGTGGCCGTGGGGACCAGACCACCGCGCACATTCGTGGCGATCGCGTTCGGCATGTCCCGGCCCGCCGGGTACACCACCCGGATGTCGCCGAGCTCCGGAGAAGTGCCCTCCCAGCCGAACTTCGTTCGCCCGGCGGGCTGTTTCTCCTTCCGGTACGTGAGTGTGAACGAGCTGATGGTCGTGTGCATGCCATCCCTTGCTGGTCGAACGGGTTGAGGGCGCTGCCCGTCCGTCGCCGATCGCCTCTTTGGTTGTCCCAGCCTATTTGCGAGGATCGGGCAGGGGACGTCGAGGAATTCCCAGAGGGCGGTTCGTGAGTCGTTTCGCCGCGTACAACGCCGCGTTGTCGAAGGACCTCAAAGACGAAGGTGAACTGGACACCGGCGGGTCAGGGACAGCGCCTTGTCACGGATCCTGCGTCGTGCGGGCGGCTGAGGCCTGCCGAGTGTCCGCGCCGGAGCTGACGGTCCGCTGAGTCTCCTGGGGACCGTGCCAGTCCAGGCACACCACGGTGGCATCGTCTTCGAGCCGGCCGCCAGCGGCGTCCAGGACCGCGGACGTCAGCGTCAGCGCGGCCTCCCGTGGGTGCAGGTCGCGGGTCTGCTCCAGCAGGGCAAGCAGGTCGACCTTCTCCCCGTGATGTTCGAACATACCGTCGGTGAGCATGAGCAGACGGTCACCGGGACGCAGATCGAGGTCTTGAACGCGGTACTGGTGGGGCACGTAGACGGACAGCCCGAAGGGATGGTCCACCTCGCAGGTGATCGCCTCCGCGGCCCCATCGCGCATGCGCAGTGGCCAGGGATGACCGGCGTTGACGATGCGGGCCTGCCCGGTGTGGAGGTTGATGCGCAGCAGCTGCCCGGTGGCGTGACCATGGCCGTGGTCAGCCAATGCCTGGTCGGCTTGGTGGGCCTGCTCGCCCAGGCCGGCCCCTGCGCGGCGGGCGTTGCGCAGGGCGCCCACCAGGATCGTGGCGGCCAGGGCGGCGTCGAGGTCGTGGCCCATCGGGTCGGTCACCGACACGTGCAGCGTGTCGCGGTCCAGCGCGTAGTCGAAGGTGTCGCCGCTGAGGGCCGCGGAGGGCTCCAGGCTTCCGCACAGAGTGAACTGTGCGGCCTCGCAGGACAGCGACTGTGGCAGCAGCTGGTACTGGATCTCTGCTGCCAGGGTGGGGGGCCTGGAGCGTTTGCCCCAGGTGTAGAAGTCGGTGAAGCGCCCGTTGGCGATCACGACGTAGGCCAGGACGTGGGCGGCTTCCCCGACCGCTACGAGGACGTCCTCGCTGGGAGCGGCCGGGAGGAGCAGCTCCAGCAGCCCGATGGCGTCGCCCCGGTTGGTGACCGGCACGATCACGCGCTGTCCCTGAGCGGTCGCCTCCTGATACATCCGCTGGGTACGGATCACCTGCTCGTAGGCGCTGCCGAACAAGGGGATCCGCTCCGCTTCCTGCCCGGCCTCCCCCGCCCCGGCGGTGGCCAGTCGTGCGACCGCCTTTCCCGTCAGGTCCACGATGAGGAAGGAGACCTTCGTGGCCTCGAAGCGCCGCCGCAACTCCTCCGCGACCACGTCGACGGCGTCCACCGGCGCAGCCCTCTCCGCTGCCGTCAGCAGCCGGGGAAGTTCGCTCTGTCCACCATTCACGGCCGCGGTCCCTTCTGCCGACCTCACCCCAGCTTGGGCACCGCCACTGCCAGCGTCAATCGTCGGCGAGCATCTCGGTGGCGGAGGAGGCGGTGAGGGCTCGGTCGAGCCAGTGACGCAGGAGGTCGAGGTCGTTGCAGGAGGTGATGCGTTCCCGTGTCTCGTCGGGGACGTCGATGCCGCGCCGCTCCAGGACGAACAGGATGTCCTCGGCCCGGCCCTCGGCCCGGCCCTTGGAGCGCGCTTCGTCGCGGACTTCTTCAAAAAGGGGCGACTTGTAGAAGGAGAGGCCCACGGCCACCAGTTTCCTCCAAAGTGCTGCGGCGGGCAGGTTGCCCAGGCCTTGTGAGATGAATTCGATGATGGGGTTCTTGACGACGTCCGGAGTGTCCCGCAGAACGGTCGTCATTGCCTTGAGTATGGCCGAGATGTCCGGGTTCTTGCCGTGTGTGATAGCGGACAGCGTGGCGAGCGCGAGATCCTTGCGGGCCTCGGCCGGGTCGGTGATCATCGGCATGCGAGGTGGCGCGCGCTTACCGTGAACAGTGATGACGCGGATGCGTAGGGTGACTGTCAGGCAGCATGCATTGGTGGGCCTCAGCTCGGGTTGGCGCCGGACGCGTGGGCGGACTTCGTGATGTATGCGTCCGGCAGCTGACGTTTCCCTACCTGGCGACGAATTCCGTGAGGATCGCCTGGACCTCGTAGATGTCGACGCCCTTGGTGAAGGTTTTCTCGATGGGCTCGTGGGTGCCGGAGAGCCAGATCTTGAGTTCGGCGTCGAGGTCGAAGTGGCCGGCCGTCTCGACCGAGAAGTGGGTGATGCTGCGGTACGGGACGGAGTGGTACTCCACCTTCTTGCCGGTGAGCCCCTGCTTGTCGACCAGGATCAGGCGTCGGTCGGTGAAGAGGATGGTGTCGCGGATGAGCAGGTACGCGGCGTGCACCTGCTCCCCGTGACCCAGCAGGCGCTGGTAGTCCTGCTGGGCCTTGTCGGGGCTGACGGTGTGCGCGTTTCCGAACAGTGCCATGTATCGGAGGACGCACAGGGGGGCGGGGAGGGTTGCGTACGGAGGTGCTACGCGGTCGGCTTCTCCTCCAGGCGCGGGAAGAGGACCGCACCCTTCGTGACCGTCGAGCCCGCCGGGAGCACGCCCCACTCGCCCGCCTCGTGCACGTTCTGGTCCGCGAGGGCGCCGAGGGACGCCTCCGCGCCCAGGGAGTCCCAGAGCTTCTGGGAGGTCTCCGGCATGACCGGGTTCAGGAGGACGGCGACCGCACGGAGGGACTCGGCGGCCGTGTAGAGGATGGTGGCGAGGCGGGCCTTGCCCTCGGCCGAATCGTCCTTCGCGACCTTCCAGGGCTCCTGTTCCGTGATGTAGCCGTTGACCTGCTTGACGAAGTCGAAGACCGCCAGAATGCCGCCCTGGAAGTCCAGGTCGTCGCCGATCTTACGGTCGGCTTCGGCGACCGCCTTGGCGAGGCCGTCGTGGACCGCCTTCTCGGCCTCGCCGTCGGCCGTGGACTCGGGCAGTGTGCCGCCGAAGTACTTGCCGACCATCGCGGCGACGCGGGACGCCAGGTTGCCGTAGTCGTTCGCGAGCTCGCTCGTGTAGCGGGCGGAGAAGTCCTCCCACGAGAAGGAGCCGTCCTGGCCGAAGGCGATCGCGCGCAGGAAGTACCAGCGGTACGCGTCCACGCCGAAGTGCGAGGTCAGGTCCTGCGGCTTGATGCCGGTCAGGTTCGACTTCGACATCTTCTCGCCGCCGACCATCAGCCAGCCGTTGGCCGCGATCTTGCCGGGGAGGGGGAGGCCCTGCGCCATCAGCATCGCCGGCCAGATCACCGCGTGGAAGCGGAGGATGTCCTTGCCGACCAGGTGGACGTCGGCCGGGAAGGTGGCCTCGAACTTCTCCTGGTTCTCGTTGTAGCCGACCGCCGTGGCGTAGTTCAGCAGCGCGTCGACCCACACGTAGATCACGTGCTTCTGGTCCCACGGGATCGGGATGCCCCAGTCGAAGGTCGAGCGGGAGATGGAGAGGTCCTGCAGGCCCTGGCGGACGAAGTTCACGACCTCGTTGCGCGCGGACTCGGGCTGGATGAAGCCGGGGTTCGCCTCGTAGTGGGCGAGGAGCTTGTCGCCGTACTCGCTCAGCTTGAAGAAGTAGTTCTCCTCGCTGAGGATCTCCACGGGCTTCTTGTGGATCGGGCAGAGCTTCTGACCTGCGAAGTCGCCTTCGCCGTCGAGGAGCTCACCGGGGAGCTTGTACTCCTCGCAGCCGACGCAGTACGGGCCCTCGTAGCCGCCCTTGTAGATCTCGTCCTTGTCGTACAGGTCCTGTACGAACTCCTGGACGCGGTCGGTGTGCCGCTTCTGCGTGGTGCGGATGAAGTCGTCGTTCGCGATCTCCAGGTGCTCCCAGAGGGGGCGCCAGGCCTCGTTGACGAGCTTGTCGGCCCATTGCTGAGGGCTGACGCCGTTCGCCTCCGCGGTGCGCATGATCTTCTGACCGTGCTCGTCCGTGCCGGTGAGGTACCACACCTTCTCGCCGCGCTGACGGTGCCAGCGGGTGAGCACATCGCCTGCGACCGTCGTGTAGGCGTGGCCCAGGTGAGGAGCGTCGTTGACGTAGTAAATGGGGGTGGAGACGTAGTACGCCTTGCCACCCTGCTTCTCTGATCCAGTGGCCGCCATGCCCGAAATCCTACTGGGCTCGTGGAGATCGACTCACACGCGTTTCGGGGGGTGGAACCACGGGCTCCACCCCCCCGGAAGGGCCCTACGGGCGCCAGGACGCCAGTACGCCCTCGTAGAGCTCGGCGTCCGTCAGCTCGCGCGGGGTCGGACCCGCGTGGAAGAAGGACGTGTTGTCGGTCTTCAGCTTGCGGAGGTAGTCGAACGCCTTGTTGTCGTGCTCGCCGAAGGCGACGAAGGAGAAGAAGATCTCCGGGTGGCTCTTCGCGGCGTCCGTGAGGGACTGGGTGGCGGGGGTCTTCGCGTCCGGGGCGCCGTCCGTCTGGAAGACGACCAGGGCGGGGGTGCCTGCGGCTTCCTTCTCGTGGTGGGCGATCACTGCCTCGACGGCCGCGTGGTAGCTGGTGCGGCCCATGCGGCCGAGGGCGCCGTGGAGGTCGTCGATCTTGTTCTCGTGCTCGGTGAGGGTGAGTTCGCCGGTGCCGTCGAGTTCCGTGGAGAAGAAGACGACGTGGACCGTGGCCTCGGGGTCGAGGTGGGCGGCGAGGGCGAGGGTCTGCTCGCCGAGGGCCTGGGCGGAGCCGTCCTTGTAGTACGGGCGCATGCTCGCGGAGCGGTCGAGCACGAGGTAGAGCTTCGCTCGGGTGCCGGTGAGGTTCTGCTTCTTGAGGGTGGCGCCGGCGGCCTTGTAGGCGGTGGCGAGGCCGGGGGCGCGGGACTTTACGCGGGTGAGAGGGGTGGCGGGGCTCACCTTGGCGGCCTCGGCTTCGCCCTCGGCCGGGTCGTTCCCACCCGCACCACCCGTGCTGCTCTCGTCGTCGGCTGCGGGTGGCCCCTGCGGGGCGCCTTCGCCGTCGGCGGCCGCGGGCTCGGCGACCTCCGCGACCGGCTCGGCCTCGGCCTTCGGCTTCTCGGCTACGGCCTCGGCCTCGTCCGCGATGGGCTCCGCCTTGGCCTTCGGCTTCTCGGCGACAGGCTGTGCCTCGGCCTTGGGCTCTTCCGTAACCGGCTCGGCCTCGGCCTTCGGCTCTTCGGCCACGGCCACGGGCTCGGCCTCGGCCTCGTCCCCGACGGGCTCGGCCTTGGCCTTCGGCTTCTCGGCGACAGGCTGTGCCTCGGCCTTGGGCTCTTCCGTAACCGGCTCCGCCTCGGCCTTCGGCTCCTCGGCCACAGGCTCAGCCTTGGGCTCGGACTCCTCGACGACCGGCTCCGCCTCAGCCTTGGGCTCGGACTCCTCGACGATCGGCTCCGCCTCAGCCTTGGGTTCCTCCGTCACCGGCTTCGCCTCGGCCGCAGGATCGGGCTGGGGCGTGCTCTCTGTCTTGGCCGCAGGCGCGGGTTCCGGTGTCGTGGTCACGGGCTCCGATGCCTCAGCCGTCGGCTCCGGTGTCGCGACCTCCGCCGCAGCCTCGGGCTCCGGCTTCGCGGGCGCCGGCTCCTGCACCGCAGGAACCTGCTCCTCCTCCGTCACTCGGGTCTGCTTCGGGACCGTGACGTTGTCGAAGGCTGCGGAGACGAGCTCGTGTTCGTCGTCGTCGGACGTGCGGGGTTCGGGGACCTCGGGGGTCTCCGCCGTCGCCGTCGTCGTCGGCGTCGAGGGCGGAGTCGGGGTCGGGGTCGGAGTCGGGGTGGTCGTGGAGGTCGGAGGCGTCGGCTCCGGCTCCTGCGAAGGAACCTGCTCCGCACCCTCTGCTTCGGCGGTGCGCGCTTTGCGTGACCGGCCGAACGCGTTCCGCAGGAGAGTGAGAATGCCCATGTGCGCAACCCTTCGCATGAGTAGCCCGTCAATCCCTGGCCAGGACGGACACGTAAGGTTAGCGGCCCGGGATAGTGATCTTGGGGAGGGTTGGGGGCCACGGGCTCGGCCACTCAGCCTCCGGCCGGTTTTCATCAGCTCGCGCCTCCCCAACTTCCCTACGGATGTCTCGGGTTCACCCCTCGTTCACCGCCCCGCCCCGCTTCCGCACAGTTGTGCCCCATACCGTCCGTCACGCGAGATTCAAGGGGAAGCAAGGGGAGAGCAAAAGTGCGCATTCAGCTGCCGATCATCAACACCACGTCCTCGTCGGGCTCGTCGGGCTCGTCCGACTCACACCCCGGCGGTCGGTCCGCCCTGACCTGCCGTTTCCGGTGTGGTGACGCCTGCTTCCACGAGGTGCCCAACCCCACCGCCAACCCGTACGTCGGCGATGTCATCGCCGGTGCGCTCAGCCGTCGGAGCGTGATGCGCGCCGCCGCCGTCGTCACCGCGGCGGCGGGAGCCGGTGTGGCCGGCCTCGCGGCCCAGCCCGCCGCCGCCGCGCCCTCCACCCCCGAGCCCGCCGCCGCGCCCTCCACCCCCAAGCCCTCCGGCCGCCCCGCCCGCGGCCTCCGTTTCACCCCCGTCGCGCCCAACAACGCCGACGCCGTGACCGTCCCGGACGGCTACCGCCAGAACGTCGTCGTGCGGTGGGGGGAGCCGATCCTGCGCGGTGCGCCCGCGTTCGACCCGGAGAACCAGACCGCGGCGGCCCAGGCGGGGCAGTTCGGGTACAACAACGACTTCCTCGCCCTGCTCCCGCTGCCCGGTGAGCGTCATCGGCAACTGCTCGTCGCCAACCACGAGTACACCGACGAAGTGCTGATGTTCCGGAACTACGACGCCGCCAACCCGACCCGGCAGCAGGTCGAGGTCGCCTGGGCCGCCCACGGCCTGTCCGCCGTGGTGGTGGAAGGCGATCGGAAGACCGGCAAGCTCGTCGCCGTGCCCCGGCATCCGCTCAACCGGCGCGTCACCGCCACCACCGAGTTCCGGATCACCGGGCCCGCCGCCGGGTCCGCGCTCCTGAAGACCTCGGCCGACCCGACCGGCACCAAGGTCCTCGGCACCCTCAACAACTGCTCCGGCGGCACCACTCCCTGGGGCACCACGCTCCACGGCGAGGAGAACTTCAACCAGTACTTCGCGGGCGCCTCCCGTGCCACCGACAAGCGGTACGGCATCGGCACCGGGGCCACCGAGCGCAAGTGGGAGCGGTTCGACAAGAGGTTCGACGTCGCACAGGAGCCCAATGAGGCTCATCGGTTCGGTTATGTCGTCGAGTTC
This sequence comes from Streptomyces sp. NPDC043427, assembly GCF_056436655.1. Lineage (NCBI taxonomy): Bacteria > Bacillati > Actinomycetota > Actinomycetes > Kitasatosporales > Streptomycetaceae > Streptomyces > Streptomyces sp. NPDC043427. The sequence goes on from NZ_JBWKCC010000017.1 coordinate 39,240, forward strand.
GACCCGTACGATCCGTCGTCCAAGCCCCGTAAGCACACCGCGCTCGGGCGGTTCAAGCACGAGGGCGCGACCGTGCGGCTCACCGACGACGGGCGGCCGGTCGTGTACTCCGGTGACGACGAGCGGTTCGACTACTTCTACAAGTTCGTCGGCAGCAAGCGCGTCAAGCACGGCACCTCCCGTGCGGTGCGCGAGCACAACCTGTCGCTGCTCGACGAGGGGACGCTCTACGTCGCCCGGCTCACCGGCGACTCGCCCGCCATCGAGATCGACGGGACCGGGAAGCTCCCCGCCGACGGCGAGTTCGACGGGAGCGGGGAGTGGATCCCGCTGGCCACGGCGACCTGCGACGGCGCCGTCTCGCACGTGGACGGGATGAGCGCCGAGGAGGTGTTCGTCTTCACCCGGCTCGCCGGGGACAAGGTCGGCGCCACCAAGATGGACCGCCCGGAGGACATCGAGCCCAACCCGCACACCGGCAAGGTCTACGTCGCCCTCACCAACAACACCAACCGCGGTGTCGGTACGAACGCCCCGGCCGACGAGGCCAACCCACGCAACGCCAACAAGCACGGGCACATCCTGGAGCTCACCGAGCGCTGGAACCGGGCCGACAGCCGGAAGTTCGCCTGGACGTTGTTCCTCGTCGCCGGTGACCCCGACGACCCCGCGACCTACTTCGCCGGCTTCCCGAAGGACGACGTCAGCCCGATCTCCTGCCCGGACAACGTGGCCTTCGACCCGTACGGCAACCTGTGGATCTCCACCGACGGCGCCCAGCTCGGCTTCCACGACGGGCTCTACGGGGTCGCGACCAAGGGCCCGCGGCGCGGTGAGCTCAAGCAGTTCCTGAGCATGCCCGTCGGTGCGGAGACGTGCGGCCCGATCGTCCAGGACCGGCGGGTGCTGGTCGCCGTACAGCACCCCGGGGAGATCAACGGGGCGTCCGTGGAGAAGCCCGCGAGCGTCTGGCCCGACGGACCCGGGAAGATCGTCCGCCCGGCGGTCGTCGCCGTGTGGCGCGCGGACGGGGAGGACATCGGCGTCTGAGGCCCCTCCTGAGGGGGCCCACTCCCGCCGCCATGTCGGCCCGGCCCCCTCAGTGCAGTGCCACGTCCACCACCAGCGCCCGGTGATCCGTGTCCGCCAGACCCAGGAACTTCGCCCTGCTCGCCGAGAAGTCCGGCGACACGAGCACATGGTCGATCTGGGCGCCCAGGAACGGCGCGGTGCGGGACGGCCAGCTGGGGGTGCGGGCCTGCCCGGCCAGGCGGGCCGCGTCGCGCAGGCCGGTGTCGAGGATGCGGCGGAAGGCCGCGTGGTCCTGGGAGGAGTTGAAGTCACCGGCGAGGATCACGGGGGCCACCGGACCGGCCGCGAAGTCCCGCAGCGCGCCCAGTTCGCGTCGCCAGAGGCCGACCTGACCGGGCAGCGGGGGCATGGGGTGCGCGAGCTGGAGGTGTACGGCGTGGCCGCGCACGTCGGCCACGGCGCCGGGCATGCCCATGGTGCCGCGCACCCCGTCCGTGCCCTTCAGCGGGAAACGGCTGAGGATGACCGAGCCGCTCGAACCGCCCGCCCGTACGGCCTGCCGGTAGGGATAGTCGAGGTCGCGTTTCAGCGCCGCGTCACACGTGTACTCGCACTCCTGGGCGAACACGAGGTCCGGCTTCTCCCGGCGTACGGTGGTGATCAGCGCGTCCGTCGCCCGGCCGAACTCGACGTTCGAGGTCAGCACGCGCAGCTCGGCGACCGTGGGCCCGCCGGGTTCGTCGACCTTGCCGTACGGCTCGATGAACCAGGCGAGCAGCCCGAGGACCGCGACGCCCCATATCAGCCCGGCCCACCACCGGGCGAGGAATGCCAGGACCAGCGCGACCCCGGTGGGCGCGAGCAGCCACGGCAGGAAGGCGAGCAGCTGCGGGACCGGGGTGATGCCGTCGGTGTCGACGGCCCGGCAGCCGACGACCACGCTCACCCCGGCCAGCGCCAGCCCGGCGCACCAGGCCGCGAACCGCCGTCCGGCGCTCCGACCGCCCTCGTCAGGTGCGTCCCACGATGTGCGCGTTGAACTCATCCAGCTCCTCCGCCGGGGCCTCCAGCCCCAGGATCGTCTCACCGCCGGCCCGGCGCACGGGATGACGCCTTCGCCCCCCGCCCGCTTCTCCGTCGACCGTGCCGTCGACCGCGCCGTCGACCCGCTCGAGGAACAGCCGCAGCGCCTCGTTGAACTCCTCCGGGCGCTCCAGGTTCGGCATGTGGGCCGCGCCGTCGATGATCCGCAGGGTCGAGTCGGGGAGGGCCGCGTGCATCGCCTCCTCGTCGGGGACCGGGGTGAACTCGTCGTCGGCGCCGACGACGACCAGGGCGGGGACGGTGACCCTGGTGAGCAGCTCGCGGTAGTCGGGGCGCTCGGCACGGCCGCGCAGGGCCGCAGCGGCGCCCTCGGCGGAGGTGGCGGTCATCATGCGGTGGACGTGCGCCTTGACGGCCGGGTCGGCGTACGGGGCGACCATCTTCTCCAGCACCTCGTCGGCGTATCCGCGCATGCCCTCGCGCAGCAGCCGGTCCGCCATGGCGTTACGTGCCACCTTGCCCTCGGGCGTCTCCGCCGCGGGGAACGTGTCGGCGAGGACCAGGCCCCGGACGCGGTCGCCGAACTGCCAGTAGCAGTCCATCGCGATCTGGCCGCCCATGGAGAGACCGGCCAGCACGAAGCTCTCCACCCTAAGGTCGTCCAGGAGTGCCGCGATGTCCTGGGTGAAGTCGGAGAGGAGCGCGATGCCGGGGACGACGGGGGACGCGCCGTAGCCGCGCAGGTCGGGGGCGATCACCCGTCTCTCCGAGCCGAACGCCTCGATCTGGGGGTCCCACATCGTGCGGTCGAAGGGATGGCCGTGGACGAGGACAAGGGGGGTGAGGGGGGTACCCGCGCCTTTGTCCTCGTACGCGAGGAAGGAGGTCATGTGCCGACCCTAGATCCGCCCAACTCCTCGGTGCAATAAGATCTTTGCCCTCGGTGCAATGACCGGACAGCGCAGATGGGAGCCTCGTGGACGACTACCGGCGCATCGCCGACCGCATCGCCGACGACATCACCGCCGGACGGCTCAGGCCGGGCCAAAGGCTGCCACCGCAGCGGGCGTTCGCACGGCGGCGTGGGATCGCCGGGTCCACGGCGGGGCGGGTGTACGGCGAACTCGTGCGGCGCGGACTGGTCGTGGGCGAGGTCGGGCGGGGCACGTTCGTACGGGCCGCGCCCGCCGAGCCGACGGGGCGGGCGCTCATCGAGCGGGCCACGGCCGCGCCGGTCAACATGGAGCTCAACTACCCCTCCGCGCCAGGCCAGTCAGAGCTGCTCGCCCCCGCCCTCGCGACGCTCCTGCGCCCCGACGTGCTCGAGGAGGCGCTGCGTCCGGCGGCCGCCACCGCCACCACGTCCGCCAGGCACGCGGCCGCGACCCTGCTCTCCGCCCCCGGCTGGCACCCGGACCCAGGACGGCTGCTCTTCGCGGGCAACGCCCGTCAGGCCATCGCCGCGGCCCTCGCCTCCCTGGTGCGCCCCGGCGGCCGGGTCGGGGTCGAGGAGCTGACGTACCCGCTGGTCAAGGAGATCGCGGCCCGGCTGGGGATCGTCCTGGTGCCGCTGGCGGGCGACGCGGAGGGGCTGCGCCCGGACGCCCTCGCCGCCGCCCACCGCACCGCGTCCCTCTCCGCCCTCTACGTCCAGCCGACCCTGCACAACCCGACCTCGCTCACGACGAGCGAGGAACGGCGACGGCAGCTCGCGCGGACGGTGACCGAGCTGGACCTCCCGGTCGTCGAGGACCGCATCTGGTCCTTCCTCCACCCGGACGACACCCCGCTCGCCGCCCACGCCCCCGGCCTGGTCCACGTCGTCGACGGGCTGTCCAAGCGGGTCGCGCCCGGGCTCACCGTCGGCTTCCTCGTCGTACCACCGCAGCGGGTCGACGCGGTGGCGGCCGCGCTGCGGTCGGGCGGCTGGAGCGCGGGGCGGTTCGCGCTGGAGACGGCCGTACGCTGGATCGGCGACGGGACCGTACGGCGGCTGGTGGCGGCCAAGCGGGCGGACGCGGCGCGCCGGCAGCGGCTCGTCACCCGGCACCTCGGCACCTTCGCGGTACGGACCGATCCGCGGGCGTACTACGCCTGGTGGGAGCTGCCCGCACCCTGGCGGGCGGACACCTTCACCGCCGCGGCCGCCGCGCACGGTATCGCCGTCACCCCCGGCACCGCCTTCGCCGTGGCCCCCCACCGCACCCCGGACGCCGTCAGGCTCGGACTTGCGTCGGCTCCGGAGGAGGAACTGGAGCGGGCGCTGCGGACGCTCGCCGACGTCGTGCGAGGGGCCCGTACCGGCCCGTGAGCCAGGTGGTCAGAGCGACCGTCAGACCGACGGCGACCAGCAGCCAGGAGGCCGTGCGCAGGGTCGCGGTCAGGGCGTCGTAGACGGCGCCCCCGGCCGGGCGGCGGAGGTCCTCGGGCAGGTCGGCCAGGGTGAGGCGGCGGCCGATCACGACCGCGAGGGCGAGGAACGCGCCGCCGAGTGCCGTGCCGAGCGCTGTCGCGAGGACCGCGCGGCGGCGGCAGGCGGCGACCGCGATGCCGGTGACGGCGAAGACGACGGCCGCGACGGGAAGCCAGAAACCGGCGACGTGCAGCACGTGGTACCCCTTCCGGAGCGGGGCCAGGTCACGCGCCTGGAGCAGGGCCACGGCCGTGTGCTCGACCGGGATGCGGTCCGCCAACGGGATGTGCTCGTCGGCGAGTTGACGCTTGACCTGGAGAGTGACGGGGGCGAGGTCGACGGTGACGGTCCGGACGCGGTCGTCCCGCAGGGCGTCCATGACGGCGTCGTGCGTGGCCCGGTTGCCCGCGTCCCACGCCGTGCGGAAGGCCCGCGTCTGTGTGAACGAGTGGACCGCGTCGTGCACGAACGGGGCGACCGCGGGCTGCTGCGGACGGCCGGCCTCGACCTCGCGCATGATGCCGTCACCGACCGTGTCCGCGACCACGTTCCGTACGGCCGGGTCGGTGGCGAGCGGCGCCATCGTGGTGACGTACCGGCCGGTGTCCGCGAGGCCGTACGCCACCCAGGCCGCGAGTGCGCCGAACGGCACGAGCACGCAGGCCAGGGCGATCAGGGAGGCCGACAGAGCGGTCCTGAGGCGTCGGGACACGCTTCCAGGCAACGGCGTGGGGGGCGCGGGCGCGAGCGGGGCGCGGCCACATGGGTGTCGGGCCGTGTCGTGCGGCGGACCTGGGGCTTTGGCTCTCCGGTGGAGCGTTCACTCCAACGGGTGTTTCCTGGAGTTGGGGGACTTGGACCCTTACCCAATCGGGTGAGTGGAGGGATGAGGGAACGCGGGCCCCGGCCATCATGCCGGGGCCCACGCGTGCGGGGGTGAGCTGACACGGGCGTCAGTGGATGCGACGGCCCTCGGCGTCCTCGCGCGTGTAGTAGCGGTAGAACACGAAGGCGGCCACACCCGCGCCGATCACCGCCGCGACGGCGCAGGACCGCAGGACGCTGTAGCCGGTCTGGCTGTACAGGAAGCCGAAGGCGACGCCGTAGAACGCGCCCCAGGACAGCGCGTGCAGTTCCCGCTTCATGCGCGGGGCGAGGTCCCGGACGACGACGTAGAGCACCGCGAACACGATCGCGGTCACGAAGCCGAACAGCACGTTCCAGCCGGTGATGGGGCCGCCGTCGCGCCGGTTGGCCGCGGCCCAATAGCCGTAGACGAGCCCGAGCACCACGGGCGCCGCCCATGCCGCGGCCCGGTGTGTGCGGGCGCTGAAGAGGTCGGGTGCCCTGGTCCTGCCGGTCAGCTCCGGTGGGCGTACTCCTGACCTGGGTGCCGCGTGAGCCATGAGCGCGCTCCTCTCTCTCGCCGCCCCTGCCTTCCAGGGCACACCTGAGGCGCACGCCAGGCAAGTCGGTTGACGTGACGAATCCGGATGCGGTCCGCAGGGCCCCGTGCTTCGCGGCCCCATGAAGCCGTGGGTGCCCGACGGGGCGCTTCCGACGGGGTGACCGAGGCGCGGGACGGGCAGGGGGCGTCCTACGTGCTCGCCCAGGACGTGGCCGGGGCGGTCGCCCGCCGACCCGCGCACCGTCAGCCGCCCGGCTGGTGGCCCACGTCAGGGACCGCACCCTGCGCCACTGCGGCGGACACCTCGCCGACGACACCACCGTCTTCGCCGTACGGCGACCGCGGCCCGAGGACCCCGTACCGGGACGTTTGCGGGCCTGAGGCCCCCCTTTGCAGCGGCAGCGGTTACGGTGCTGAGGTACCTGATCGACACGATGGACCGGTGACAGGGGGGACGATGCCCGGAACCGTGCTGCTGCTGGCGGCCTCGCCCGTGGGCAAGGGGTGTCTGGTGGACGCGGCCTCCGTGCTCCCCGTCCTCGCGGCCGTCCCGCCCGCCGTGCTGTCCGGCACGGACACCGCGAACGTCGTGGAACTCGCCGACCCGCTGGAACCACAGGCCGTCCTCACCCGGCTCCGGGCCGCCGCGGCCGCCCCCGACCCGCTCACCCTCTACGTCACCGGCCAGCTCCAGCTCGACCGCCGCCAACGCCTGCCCCACCTCGCGCTGGCCCGCACCACCCCCGCGACCGTCCGCTACACGGGCTTCCCCTGGCACTGGTTCCGCGAGGAGCTGCGTCTGCGACAGCCGGGCTCCACGACCCTGTACGCCGACCTCCACGCCGACCAGGAGACCTGGGACCACCTCCGCGCCCACCCCCTGGACTGCGGCCCCGGTGTCCGCGTCCACGGCCGCCTCGCCCCGCCCAGGTCACGCCGCAAGGTCGCGACCCCGGCGTACATGAAGGCCGTGGCGACGATACTGCGCAGCGGCTGGCGCCCCCCGGAGGACCAACTGCACCAGCAGGCGTGGATGCGACTGGCGCCGGGAGAGATCGGCCTGGAACTCGCCGGGACGATGCCCGGAGCACCCGTAGGGGCGTGGGGCCGTGCTGACGCTGCGGCTACCGCCGCGTGGGCGCGACCAGCCACAACACTCCCGCAGCCAAGAACCGACGCACCACCCCCACCCGCCGGCGCGGACAGCGACCCGCACGCCGACATCGCCACCGCCGTCCAGTCCGGCCGGCACGCCGACGCCGACGCCCTCGCGGCACGGCACGAGCAGGCCGCCGTACACACCCACGGCCCCACCTCGGAACAGGCCCTGCACTGGAGCGAGGTCCGCGCCGACCTCGCGATGTTCGCGGGCGACGCCGAACGCAGCTGCCGGACCTGGCTGGCGGTCGCCGGCGCCCGGCTGGCCGCCGGACAGGCCCCGGACGCGCCCGCCGTCGAAGCCGCCGTCGACCGCGCCCACCACCAGTGGGGTCGTATCGGGGACGCCGCCCGTGCCCGCGAACTCGGCCCCGCGCTCGCGGAGTTGCGCGGCCGCGTCCCCGGCCGGCACGAGGGCGCGCTGGAGAACGTACGGATGCAGCTGCACCAGCTCCAGACGCAGGGCTGAACGGAACGGTCCTTATCGAAAAGGGCGTTCCTGCCCGACCTCTCCCTTCCGGCGCGCCCCCGGTGCCATGATGAGGGGTATGGCTGAGGGGGAAGGTGTGGCCGGCCAAGGCATCCGCGTCCGGCTGGACAAGAGTGCGAGCAGAAGCGACGTCAGCGCGCTGAAGGCGTGGCTGGAGCGCGAGACGCTCCTGGAAGAGTTACGCATCGTCGAGCGGCCCCGCGGGGACGTGCCCGACGGGCACATGGGTGTCGCGATGGAGATCTGGCTGGTCGTGGTCAGCTCGGCCACCACCGTCGTGACGGACCGGCTGCTCAGTCACATCGCCAGGGCGGTCCGGGCATGGCAGGACAACCGCCGCGAGGTGGAGAGCGGTGAACCGCCCCAGGTGCGGGTCGATCGGGTGAACCCCGACGAGAGGTAGCCCGGTGACCCGCTTCGATCCGCGCCGCCAGAAGAACCGGGCGCTGCTCGTCGGTGTCTTCGCGTACGACCACACGAGACCGAGGGAACGGGACGGCGTAGACGGCAACCTGCCCGGCGTCGAGCACAACCTGGACCGGCTGAGCGACGTCCTGCATGGCGGCGGAGTGTTCGACGCGGACGAGATCACCACGCTCCCCGGCGCCTCCCTCGACGAGTTCAGCGAGGAACTGCGCCGCGTCGCACACGAGGCCGAGGGGCTGCTGCTGCTCTACTTCGCCGGACACGGCGCCGTCCCCAGCGCGGGCACCGAACTCTTCCTTCAGATGCGCAACGCACGCGTCGTCGCGGGCGGCCACGCGGTGTTCCCGGGCGCGGCAGGGTTCACCGGCGTCCTGACCGAACTCGCGGGGAGCCAGGCGCAGCGGATCGTGGTGATCCTCGACTGTTGCTACGCGGGTAACGCAGCGCGGATCCTGCGGGACTTCGGCGACCACGCCGTCGACCGGGAGAAGATCCTGCTGCTGATGAGCGTGCAGGCCAACCGGCTCACCCACGGCGGCAACGGCAAGGTGCCCACGCCGTTCACCCGGGAACTGCTCACCCTCCTGAACCGCAGCGGTGAGGTCTCCTTCCAGGACGTGTTCGCCGACTTACCGGAGCGGATGGCCGCGGCGGGATACAGGACCACGCTGGGCGAGCCGCAGAAGCCCCAGCTGGAGGGGCAGACGGACGTCCTGCTGGGAGCCCGGGACGCGCCGGTGCCGATCGTCATACCTGAGGAGAACAAGCTCAAGGAACGCCTCGCCTCGCTCAAGGCGGCCCTCTCACGCGTCCTCGGGCCCCTCCTCGAAGCGCTCCGCGCCGGCGCCCGCGCCACCGCGCGCTGGTTCCGGCACGGGCGCCCGGCGCTTCGGGCCGCCGTGAGTGTGGTCCTCGTCCTCGCGCTCTGTGGCCTCGGCTACGCCCTCATCGGCCCCGACGACGACACCGTCTGTGCCCCGCCCCTCGAACTGCGCGTGCTCACCGACCCCGACCTGCAGTCCACCGTCCGCGCGGCCGCCGACGCGTATCTGACCTCCGAGGCGAACACCACCGACCAGGGCTGCCGCCACAGCGGCCTCACCGTCTACGATGCGGGTGCCGCCGACGCGGTCACCGCGCTGCGTGAGGGCACCGACGCGTGGCAGGAGCCGGTCGTCGAGGACGACAACCCGCAGCGGGACGTCGGTCCGCAGCCCGATGTGTGGATCCCGGCCTCGGCCGCGGACGTCACCCGGGTCGTCCGCGGCTTCCAGGGCCGTACCTTCGCCGAACTGGGGCCGTTCGGCGGGCCCTTCGTGTACTCCCCGGTCGTGCTGGCCGCCCCCCGGGACCTGGCCGGTTCGGTCGACGAGCGCAAGGGACGCTCCCTCACCCGGCTGATGGACGACCTGGAGCGGCGGGACGCGGACGCCGAGGTGCGCCGCCCCGACCCGGAGTTCACGACCGCGGCCCTGCTGGCGACGCTGGGCCTGTACGGCGGCACGGGGGGCAAGGGCGACGCGGCCGGCACCGGCGGCGCGGGGGGCGCCGAGCGTCGGCTGGCGCCGGGTGCCCCGTCGCCCACGGCCTCCGACCTGCTGTGCGCGCTGCCCGAGGACGCCGGCGCGGACCGGCGCACCGCGGTCCTCGCCCCGGAGTTCCTGCTGAGGAGTGGTGTCACCTGCCATCGGGCGACTCGCACGCCGCGCCTGGCCGCCTACCCCTTCGACGTACCGGGGCTGACCCCGACCTTCGTACCGGTCCGCTGGAAGGGCGCCGATCTGGACGCCGAGGCGCGTGCGGACGCGGTGAACCGTTTCCACAGCTGGCTGACCGACGAGGACGGCGGCCTCGCGGTGTTCCGGGACGCCGGTTTCCGGTCCGCGGCCGGTGAGCGTCCGCTGCTCGACCCCGACCACGTCGGCACCGGTGTCCTGCGCGACCCCGGCCAGCCGACTGCGACCGCCGAGCGGACGGCGATGGACACGACGCTCACGCGCTACCGCGGCGCCAGCGGCCCGGGCCGGGTCCTCTACCTCCTGGACAATTCGGGCTCGATGACCGACTTCTGGCAGGGGCCGAGCGGTGGCCCCGGCATCCTGAAACAGTCGCTCGGCGGGCTCGGCGACCAGGACCAGTACGGCGTGTGGACGGTGTCCGGCACGTCCGGTGAACGCCATGACCTCCTGCTCTCGTTCGGCAACCACCAGCGCGCCGACGCCGAAAAGGTCCTCGACCCACGGCGGACGAAGGTGCGCGACGCCGAGGCCGACCCGCACGCGGCGCTGCTCGCCGCGTTCGCCGACATGGCGGGCCGCGGCGCCGACGACGACGGACCGCAGCTGATCGTCTTTCTCACGGACGACGAGGACCACACACGGCTGACCGGCCGCAACCTCGACGCAGTGCTGGAGAAGGCGGGGAAATCGGGAGTGCCGGTGGTGATGGTGTCCCTGGAGATCGGCGCCTGCGACCGGGGTCGCACCGACGCCCGGATCGCCGAGGCGAGCGGCGGCCGCTGCCTCGACGCGAACGACGACCTCGGCGCCGGCCTGCACGACGAGGTCGCGCGCGTGGGAACGGGGGAGGACTGATGGCCCGACGCATGCTGGTCGCGCTGCTGCTCCTCGCTGTGACCGCCTGCACGGGCGGCTCGGCCGGCCAGGAGGCCCCGTCGGCCGCCGCCGTCGCGCCCGGGGAGATCGTGGTGGCCAGTGGCCGGGACGTGACCGGTCAGAACGGCATCCGTCAGCAGCTCATCGACGCCTGGAACCGAGAGCAGGACAAGGCGGGCACCGGGTACCACGCCCGGCTGGTCGAACTCCCCGGCTCCGCCGACGAACAGCGCAGCCAGCTGCTCGGCGCCCTGCAGTCGGGCAGCGCACGGTACGACGTGGTCAACCTGGACGTGACATGGGTGCCGGAGTTCGCCGAGGCGGACCTGATCCGGCCGCTGGCCGAGCAGGCGGTCGACCCGGACGTCATCCCGTCGGTGGCCCGCACGGCCCGCTGGGACGGCAAGGTGTACGCGGTGCCGTTCAACAGCGACGTCGGGCTGCTCTACTACCGCCGCGACTACCTCGACGCGCTGGGCCGCACCGACCTCAGCGCGGGCACCACCTGGCAGGAGCTGCGGGAACTGATCAACTCCCTGGACCGCGAGGAGCCCAAGGGCTACGAGGAGGGCTGGACGAGTCAGCTGGCGTCCTACGAGGGCCTCACGGTCAACGCGATCGAGGCGTTCGCGTCGGTCACGCCGGACTTCGCGCTCACCGACGCCGACGGCCACTACACGGCCGACGTGCAGGAGCTGACCGACGGCGTCGCCGAACTGCGCGCGCGCACCGACACGTCGTACACCCTCGACGACGCCTTCCGCTCCGACGAGGCGGCCACCCTCGGCGACTTCGCCGACGGCCGTACGGCGTTCCTGCGCCACTGGCCGTACGCCTACCGCACCCTGCACCAGACGTTCACCGAGGACCAGCTCGGCGTGGCCCCGCTGCCGGGGCGTGCGGTGCTGGGCGGCCAGAACCTCGCGGTGACCCGGTCCTCGCAGCGGTTGGACGGGGCGGCCGCACTGATCGACTTCCTCACCAACGCCGACAGCGAACGCTGCCTCCTGGACGCGGGCTTCGCCGCGACCCGCACCTCCGTCTACACGCAGGACGTGAAGTGCACGAACGCCCGCGTCTCCGCCACATCCCCGGCGTCGCCCACGGGCGAAAGCGCCGACCGCATGCCCCGCGACAGCGCCGGCCGCCCCGCATACGCCGCCCCCATCCTCCTCAGGTCCCTCCAGCAGGCGACCTCCCGCCCCCGCACCCCGCTGTACGGCGCCTTCACCCAGACCTTCACCACCGAGCTGGGGGCGTTGTTCGGCGAGGCCCCACCGACAGACGCGGAACTGGCCGGACGCCTGGACGGGGCTCTGCGCAGGGCGCTGCCCGACTGAGGTCCCACGGCCGCCTGGAGCCGTCAACCGCCCTGTACCTGATGTGCCGTCGACGGTGCCGGGGGCTCCTCGCCCGCTCTTGAGGGGCCCGCGTTCGACGCTGTGATGAGGGCGGCTATGGCGATCACAGCTGCGGCGACTCCTCGGGCACAGCGGGCGGACGGGCTTTCGTAGCGGGGGGTTGTGCGTTCGTGCACGGTGACCTCGCAACGATGGTGGGGGGTGGACACGGGGTGGATCAAAGGAATTACAGCAATGTGTTAAGCACGGTTAATTCGCCGATTAACCTAGGGCGTGCCCCAGGTCAACGGCAAGAGGGCGCACCGGAGTTGGGGAGTCGAAGCGTGGCGGAGCGAGACGGGCCCGAGGTCATCGGGCGGCGGGTGCAGCGGCTGCGGGTCGAACGGGGGCTCACACAGAAGCAGTTGGCCGAGCCGACGTACACGCCCGCCTACGTCTCCACCCTGGAGGCGGGCCGCGTACGGCCCTCCGACGAAGCGTTGAAGCACCTCGCCGAGCGGCTGGGAGTCGCGTTCGAGGAGTTGGCCACCGGCCGCTCCGCGCGTCTCGTCACCGACCTTCGGCTCCGCCTGACGGAAGCGCAGCGCACCCTCGCCACCGGCGAGACCGAGGAAGCCGCCGAGCGGTACGCCGAGCTGCTCACGGAGGCCGAGTCACACGGCCTCGTCGACGAGCAGGCCACCGCGCTGCTCGGGCTCGGGGAGTGCGTGATCCGGCTGGGCGAGCTGGAGGCGGCGCGGGTGTACTTCGAGCGGGCGGAGGCCTGTCTCGTCGACGCACCCCTGCCCGTACGCGTCCCCGCCCTACGGGGGCGGGCCGTCGCCCACTACCTCGCCGGGGAACTGCGGTACGCCGTCTACCTCCTCGAGACCGCCCTCGACGAGCTCAATCGCGGTGGCCTGCACGACCCCGACGCGCTGCTCCTGCTGTACGCCTCCGTCATCGGGCCCTACATGGACATGGGCGCCCACGCCCGCGCCGCCCAGGCCGCCGAGTTCGCCCTCGCCCTCGCACCCCAGGTCGCCGACCCCGCGCTGGTCGCCCGTATGCACCGCTCCGTAGCCCGCACGCTCCTCGCCGAGGGCCGTATCGCCGAGGCCGACGCCTCGCTCGCCAAGGCCGCCGAACTGTACCGCCAGCTCCAGATCCGTACCGAGCTGGCCAACTGCCACTGGATGCGCGGCTACGTCTACGCGCAGGACGGCGAACTCGACCGCGCCGAGGAGGAGTTGCGGGCCGCGCTCACGATGCTCTCCGCCAAGCGCGCCGCCCTGTACAGCAGTCAGGTCGCCGTGGAGCTCGCCGACGTACTGCACCGGCGCGGCAAGTCCGACGAGGCCGCCGAACTGCTGCACGGCGTCCTGAGCGACCTCAGCCCGGAGCGCGGCGCCCTGCACTCCGCCGCCGCCCACCGCCTGCTCGGCATCATCGCCGAGGACGCCAGCGACACCGAGGCCGCCGAGGAGCACTACGTCCGCGCCCTCAGCCTCCTGGAGCGCGCCGGAGCCGCCGGCGACCTCGCCGACCTGTGCCGTCTCCTCGGCGACCTGTTGCGGCGGACGGGGCGGGTGGAAGCGGCCCTGGACGCCTATCGCACGGGCCTCGGGCACCGCACGGCACCGGGCACGACAACCCTGGGCCCCGCCCCGGCACAGCCACCCCTCTGAAGCCCGGCCCGGCAGGACAGCCTCCCGTTTCCCGCCGAGGAGCCACCTGGGTGACCGGGCCGGGCGGTCGGATGCCGCCCGGCCCCTTGCGGGCGAGGCGCTTCAGACCTGCTTCCGCCCCTGCCTGCGTACCTCCGCCACGCGCGCCGCACCGATCTCGACGGCCGCCCGGGTGACCGACTCGAAGACCTCGCCGACGCCGCCGTTCGTGACGGTGATCGTGTCGTCGCCCACGCGGACGGCGGCGACGTACAGGGTGAGCTCGGTGAAGTCGCCGTCCGGTGTCTCGCTGCCCAGGGTGAGGCGTAGGGCCTGCCGGGTGTCGCCCACGTTCGCCAGGGCGGCCTCCTGGACCGTGCCGGACTGTACGCGGCCCCCGGCGGCCTTCGCCCGGAACTCGGCGCACGTCCGCGGCAGCGTCCGCAGCCAGGCCAGTGTGCGGTCCACCTCCGCGGGGGCCTGGGCGACCACCTGGTAGTGCAGTTGGGCCTGGTACCAGTCGTCGTCGAGCCCGGCCACCGCCCCGATCCGCGCGTCCGGCCCGAACAGCTCCTCGGCGTAGAGGGCGTCCAGCAGCCGCCCGCACTCGGGCTTGTCCGCCGACGCCTTCAGCAGCCCGTCCCGCCAGCTCGCCGAGCCCTGGGTGGGCGTCCAGGGTTCCCCCAGATCCCCCGCCGTGATCAGCGCGGCCTGCGCCTGCGCGGCGGTGAGCGCGGGGGCTCCGGCGGGGGCGGGTGACGTGCCGGCGGAGGAGTGCCCGGCGCCGGACGAGGCGGACGCGGCGGTCGACACCGTGCCCGGCCCTTCGATGGAGCACGCGGCCACGGTCAGCGAAGCGGTGAGCACGAGCGCCGAGGACACGACGACCGCACGGGCCGGGGGACGGGACATCCGGAAGCCTCCAGGTAAACGGGGTGAGTCGCCAAGATCGGCTACGCCCCTCCACGGCACCACTGCCTCCGCCAACAGACCAGCGCGGCGGTCCGTCCGGGTGAGAAGGCCCGGCGGGGGAGACTCCTGTCCGCGGCCCCCGAAAACCCGTCGCGGCCTCTCCACCCCCTTGCTACGGTCACCCCCATGCAGCGTGCCCAGTCACACCCTCGTCCGTCTCTCACGACGACGCCGGAGCATGTCCCGGCGCGCTGACAGCTGACGCAGTCCGAAGCCCCGGGGCGAGTGCCCCGGGGCTTCGGCGTTTCCGGGGTGCTCGTCCCTCCAGTGAGGGAGCCCACCATGCACGACCACCGTCGCCTCGGCCGTGAACTCGACCTGTTCGACACCGACCCCCTGATGGGCGCGGGACTGCCGTACTGGCTGCCCGACGGAGCCGTCGTACGGCACACCCTGGAGGAGTACGTGCGGGAGGCCGAACGCGCCGCCGGCTACCGGCACGTGTACTCGCCCGTCCTGGGCAAGCGCGAGCTGTACGAGACCTCGGGCCACTGGGACCACTACAGCGACGACATGTTCCCGCCCATGGACCTGGGCGCGGAACAGGTCGTCCTCAGGCCCAGCCTCTGCCCCCACCACGCCCTCATCTACCGCTCCCGCTCCCACAGTTACCGCGAACTACCCCTGCGCATAGCGGAGTTGGGCGGCATGTACCGCTCCGAACTGTCCGGCGTCCTCGGCGGCCTGACCCGCGTACGGTCCATCCAGCTCAACGACGCCCACATCTTCTGCACCCTCGACCAGGCCGTGGAAGAGGCCCGCGCCGCCCTGGACCTCATCACCCGCGCCTACGCCGACCTCGGCATCCGCGCCTCCCGCCACCGGCTCTCCCTGCCCGGCGAGGGCGGCAAGTACGTCGCCGACCCCGCCCTGTGGCGGCGGGCCACCGCGCTGCTGAGGGAGGTCCTGGACGGCTCCGGTCTCGCCTACGAGGAGGCGGAGGGCGAGGCCGCTTTCTACGGCCCCAAGATCGACGTGCAGATCGAGGACCGCGCCGGCCGCGAGAGCACCCTCTCCACCGTCCAGATCGACTTCCACCAGCCCGAACGCTTCGACCTGCACTACATCGGCGCCGACGGCGCCAAACACCGCCCGGTCATGGTCCACCGCAGCGTCATCGGCAGCGTCGAGCGCGCCGTCGCGCACCTCATCGAGGAGCACGGCGGCGCCTTCCCGGTGTGGCTCGCCCCCGAGCAACTGGCCGTGCTCCCCGTGGCGGACGCACAGGTCGGACAAGCGGAGGAATTGGTGCGGCGTGCCGAGGAACGGGGACTGCGGGCACGGCTGTACGGCCCCGAGGACGGCACCCTCGGCGCCCGCGTCCGGGCCGCGCGGCTGGTCCCGTACCAGGCGGTGATCGGCGAGCGGGAGGCCGACGGCGCGCTGGCCGCCGTACGCCTGCGGGACGGCCGTAAGCCGGGAGTGCTGCCCGCCGCCGAGCTCCTGGACCGCGTGGCGGCACAGGTGGCGGCACGCGGGACCGGCCTCTGGGCGTGAGGGGCAGGTGAGCGGAGCGGGTCGGGCTGCGTAGGGTCGGAGTGACGAAAGGGAGGTGCCTCATGACCGATCGCCCCACCGACCGCTCGGCCGACCGTCCCACCGACCGTCCCATCCCCGTGATCATCGACTGTGACACCGGCGTCGACGACGCCCTCGCCCTGCTGTTCGCGGTCCGTCACCCCGGCCTCGACGTGCGCGCGGTGACCTGCGTGGCCGGGAACACCGACGTCGACGGGGTCGTGCGCAACACCCTCACCGTGCTCGAGCAGGCCGGCGCCCCGGGCATTCCCGTCGCCCGGGGCGCCGAACGCCCGTTGATCGAGTCGGTCCGCGTGGCCCGGCATGTGCACGGCCAGGACGGCATGGCGGACCTGGGTCTGCCCGCCCCCACCCGCACCCCGGTCGACGTGGACGCGGTGACGCTGCTGCGCCGGGAGATCCTCGCCTCCCCGCATCCGGTCACCCTCATCCCGACCGCGCCCCTCACCAACATCGCCCTGCTGCTGCGTACGCACCCGGAGGTGGTCCGCAACATCGAGCGGATCGTGTTCATGGGCGGCGCGGTGGCCACCGGGAACGCCACGCCGGTCGCGGAGTTCAACGTGTGGCACGACCCGGAGGCGGCCGCGATCCTGCTCACCGCCGGGGTGCCGATCACCATGTACGGCCTGGACGTGTTCAAGCGGGTCCTCGTCCCGGCGGCCGACGTCCAACGCCTGCGCAACAGCCCTGAACCCAGCCTCCGCATGGCCGGCGAACTCCTCGCCCACCGCGACCCCGCCACCTCCGGCGACCCCACCCCCATGGGCGGCCTCGGTGACGCCGGCGCGGTCTGCGCCGTCGTCGACCCGGAGGGGATCACCACCGAGCTCCTCCCGGTCGAGGTCTCCCTCGCCCCGGGCCCGACCCGAGGCCAGACGGTCGTGGACCGCCGCCCACGCCCCGGCGAGTCCGAGATACACCACGGCGAACGTGAACAGCCGCTGGTAGACGTGGCGTTGGGCGTGAACGTGGAGCGCTACGTCAGTCTGTGGCTGACGACGGTCGAGAAGCCGTAGCCGCCGTGTCGGGGGTGGCGGTCGGTTCGGCGCTCGTGTGCGCCTCGCCGGACTTCTCCCGCTGCTTCTTCAGTGCGAGTTCCCGGGCCGTCTTCTCCGAGTGCAGCCTCATCTCTGCCTCGGTCCGGAGATCGAACACGATTGCCTCCCTCGATCCACTTGGCTCCTGCGAACACCTCTTTGCCAAAAGATTACCTTGCGATGGCCGGTCGCGTCACGGTCAAGTCACATATGCACACAGGTAGTTCGCCCGGTGTTCACCGAAGTCACTGCGTGTCGGCGGGCCGTACCGCCCACCGCTGCTCCACCTTCGCGAGCTTCCAGTACGCGACCGCCGCCGCCCACACCACGACGAACAGCCCGACGATGATGTAGCCGACGTTGTCGAGGTCGAGGCCCGCGATCCAGCCGGTGACGTCGTCGCGCAGGTCGAGCTTCTCGTGGAGGACGCCGACGAGTTCGATCGTGCCGATGAAGAAGGCGACGGCGATGGACAGGCCGGTGATGGTGAGGTTGTAGAAGACCTTGCGGACGGGGTTGGAGAACGCCCACTGGTAGGCGAAGTTCATGAACGTGCCGTCGAGGGTGTCGAACAGGCTCATGCCGGCGGCGAAGAGGAGCGGCAGGCACAGGACCGCGTACCAGGGCAGGCCCGCCGCAGCGCCCGAACCGGCCATCACCATCAGCGTGACCTCGGTCGCGGTGTCGAAGCCGAGGCCGAAGAGGAAGCCGAGCGGGTACATCTGGCCGGGGCGCGAGATGGAGTTGGTGAGGCGGCCGAGGATCCGGTTCATGAAGCCCCGCGAGTCCAGGTGCTGTTCGAGCTCCCGCTCGTCGTACGCGCCCGCCCGCATCGCCCGGAACACCCTCAGGATGCCCACCAGGGCGACCAGGTTGAGGGCGGCGATGAGGTAGAGGAACGTGCCGGAGATGGTCGTACCCAGGAAGCCGAGGACCTGGTGGGTGCCCGAGTCCTCGTTCATGACCCGGCCGGCCAGTTGGGTGCCGCCCGCGATCAGCAGGGCGAGCAGGACCACGACACTGGAGTGGCCGAGCGCGAACCAGAAGCCCACCGACACCGGCCGCTTGCCGTCGGCCATCAGCTTGCGGGTGGTGTTGTCGATCGCGGCGATGTGGTCGGCGTCGAAGGCGTGCCGCATGCCGAGGGTGTAGGCGGTGATGCCGAGGCCGATGCCGAAGGCCTTGTCGCCGACCTCGTAGTGGCCGGGGACGACGAGCAGGAACAGGATCCCGAACGCGACGACGTGCAGGGCGGCGATGACCGCCATCAGCACCGCCGTCCGCACGGTGTCCTCACGCCGCCAGCGGAAGGAAGCAGGCGAAACAGGCTCGGTCATACGGTCAGCTCCAGCACCTCGTGGATCACTTCGTGAGATGCCGTGGCCGGTCTCCTGGCTTCCGGGTGTACGCGCCCGGCCCTGCCTTCCCGGCCGCCTCGCGACGACCAGTGGCTGTCCCTCACGGGACGCGGGACGGGAACTCCCCGATCACAGTGGCGAGGGCCGCGCCGGCTTCACACCGACTTCCCGAACACCACGGCCCGCCCACAGTAGGTGCTCACCGCAGCTCCCGCACAGCCGGGTGGGGCCGAGGCCCCGGGGGCAACGCCCCCAGGCCCCCGGCCCCCAAGATCCCGGCGTCGTCGCTACGAGCGAGCGGCCGCCTTGCGCCTGCGCGTCGACACGACGATCACCGCGCCACCCGCGAGCAGCACCGCCGCGCCGATGGCGATCGGGGTCGTGCTGCTGTTCGCGCCCGTCTCCGCGAGGTCGCCGCCGCCGCCGTGCGGCGTGGCAGCCGGGGGCGTGGTGGACTCGGAGTCGCTCGGCGGCTGGGTGGAGGTCGAGCCGGACGGGGTCGGGGTGCCGGCGGGAGGCTCGGTCTCGGCCGGCGGGGTCACGGGCTCGCTCGCCGGGGGCGTCGTGGGAGTGGCGGGCGTGGTGGGCGGGGTGGAGGCGGGCGGGGTGGTCGGGGGCTGCGACTCGATGGTCGTGCAGTCCTTGCTGCCGCCGTTCCAGGCCGCGATCAGCTTGTCCTTGATCACCGGACGGTCCGGACCCTTGGGCAGCTCACCGTGCTCGAAGCCGTCCTTCGCGTCGAGCTTGCCGTCGAACTTCTTGGCGCCCCGGTAGAGGTCGATCTGCGCGTAGCAGCCCGCGTCCGGCACCGCGATGTCGAGGGACTCGGTCTGGCCGGGCTTGACCGTCACCGTGTCGAAGTCGATGAAGATCTGCTCACCGGAGGTGCCGAAGTCCGCGCCGTGGGCGAGGAAGGACGACAGGGAGGCGGTGCAGGTGCTCGCGTCCCCGGCGGTGCGGACCTTGATGTGGACCTTGCCGTCCTCGGTCGGCTTGAGGTTCTGGTCGTCGACCTTGACCGAGTCGAAGAAGCCGACGCCGTCCAGGGAGAACTGGCAGCGGTCCGTGCCGGTCTCCGTGCCCGCGCCGGTGCCCGGCTGGTACGCCCCGCCGGACGCCCAGCCGTCCCCGCCGGGCTCGGAGGCCCAGGCACCGGAGGCAGCGGCGACGGAGGCAGCGCACAGGGCGAGCGACGCGGCGCCCGTCCCCAGCAGGCGGCGCATGGTGACACGTCTCGCTATGGACATGCAGATCCCATCTTGGCGTGCGAAACCCGGGTACGGCGGGAGGGCAGCACGACGCTGTCGGCCGTACCGGGGGTGTGCGGTCGAAGAAACACCGGGCCCATTGGTCACATGCGCCACAGCGTGTACTCATGGTGGATCTCGCGGCGGAACGCTGTCAACCTGCTGCGACGGCAAGTGAGTTCGGACGCCATCACAGTTCCGTCACACGGGGAATGATTCGTTCCGACGGTGGCGGAGGTTCACTTTTCCGGCGATGTGGACAGAATTTCCCTTTATCGTGCATAGACCGCTCGTCCGCATCATCCGCCGAGAACCCGAAGAGGAGCCAGCGTGATCGTCCGTACCACGCCCGACCTCTCGTCCAAGGATCCGAACTGGTGGCGGCAGGCCGTCATCTACCAGGTGTATCCGCGCAGCTTCTCCGACGCCGACGGTGACGGGCTCGGCGACGTCCGGGGTGTCACCCAGCGCCTGTCCCACCTCGCGGCGCTCGGCGTGGACGCGCTGTGGCTCAGCCCCTTCTACCCCTCCGAGCTCGCCGACGGCGGCTACGACGTCGCCGACTACCGGGACGTCGACCCGCGCCTGGGCAGCCTGGACGACTTCGACGACATGGTCGCCGAGGCCCACCGCCTGGGCCTGAAGGTGATCGTCGACCTGGTCCCGAACCACACCTCGCACCAGCACGTCTGGTTCCAGGAGGCCCTGGCGGCCGGCCCGGGCTCCGCCGCCCGCGACCGGTACGTCTTCCGTGACGGCCGGGGCGAGCACGGAGAGCTCCCGCCCTCCGACTGGCAGTCCGTCTTCGGCGGCAGCGCCTGGCAGCGGGTGCCGGACGGGCAGTGGTACCTGCACCTGTTCGCGCCCCAGCAGCCCGACCTGAACTGGGGGCACGAGGAGGTCCGCGCCGACTTCCGCACGACCTTGCGCTTCTGGGCCGACCGCGGGGTCGACGGCTTCCGGGTCGACGTCGCCCACGCCCTCGCCAAGGACCTGGCCGAGCCGCTGCGCGACCTGGGCGGGCCCGAGCTGAGCCGGGAGGAGGCGCTGCCGGACTTCCCGCCCGGTACCCACCCCTTCTACGACCGCGACGACGTCCACGAGATCTACCGCGACTGGCGCACGATCCTCGACTCCTACTCCCCGCCCCGCATGGCCGTCGCCGAGGCCTGGGTGCGCGGCCCGCGCCGCGCGCTGTACGCGCGCCCGGACGAACTGGGCCAGG
The DNA here is from genome assembly GCF_056436655.1 of Streptomyces sp. NPDC043427. NCBI lineage: Bacteria > Bacillati > Actinomycetota > Actinomycetes > Kitasatosporales > Streptomycetaceae > Streptomyces > Streptomyces sp. NPDC043427. Next base: position 60,214 of record NZ_JBWKCC010000017.1, read on the forward strand.
CGTTCAATTTCGAGTACCTCCAGGCGGGCTGGGACGCGTGTGAACTGCGCCAGGTGATCACCGGATCGCTTCAGGACGCGCGGCTGGCCGGCGCCTCCGCGACCTGGGTGCTGTCCAACCACGACGTCGTACGCCACGCCTCCCGGCTGATGCTGCCGCCGGGCACGGACGAGAACGCCTGGCTGCTGTCCGGCGGCCACGCGCCCGCCGTGGACGAGTCCCGGGGCCTGCGCCGGGCCCGGGCGGCCGCCCTGCTGATGCTGGCGCTGCCCGGCTCGTCGTACGTCTACCAGGGCGAGGAGCTCGGGCTGCCCGAGGTCGCCGACCTGCCCGTGGAGGTCCTCCAGGACCCGATCTGGGAGCAGACGGGCCGGGTCCGCAAGGGCCGCGACGGCTGCCGGGTGCCGCTGCCGTGGACGAAGAGCGGTCCGTCGTACGGCTTCGGCGCGGGCGGCGCCTGGCTGCCCCAGCCGCCGGGCTTCGCGTCGTACGCCGTCGAGGCCCAGGACGGGACGGAGGGCTCGACTCTGGAGCTCTACCGCACGGCCCTGAAGCTGCGCCGCAAGCTGCTCGAGGGTGAGTCCCTGACCTGGCTGGAGGACACCCCGCCCGGCGTCCTCGCCTTCACCCGCACCGACGGCTGGCGCTGCGTGACCAACCTGTCGGACACCCCGGTACCCCTCCCGCCCGGCGAGGTTCTCCTGACCAGCGCCCCTCTGTCACCGGAAGGCCGGCTGGGCCCCGACACGACCGCGTGGCTGGCCTGAGCGACGCGCAGCTCAGGGAGGAACGGGCGCACCCCGGCCGACGGGCCGGGCGCCGGAATCCTCGGGGGCGCTTCCACGGCCGCAGCCCGTCTCACCCCGCCGGCGGGCTGGGTGAGGCTGCCGCCGGGCCCTGCGTGCTGTTCGCCGGTGGCGTCAGGACCACCTCGGGCTCGCCGGGGGCCGGGGGCGGTGGGGTGAGGTCGGAGGAGGGGAGCTTGGGCGGGGTGGTCTCCTGGAAGAGGACCTGGTCGAAGTTGACCAGGCCCGTCTTCTCCATGACCGTGATGTGGTCCAGGACAGTGGTGTTCGCCTGGTCGGCGAGCTGGCGCACCAGGGTGTTGCGGGTGGTGGAGCGGATCTTCGAGACCGTGTTGAAGATGCTGCCGTGCGTCACGCGCAGGATGTTGGCGAAGTCGGAGTCGAACTGCTTGCCGCTGTCGCTGCTCAGCGTCGTGATGAACCCCTGCTGCTGCGGGCTCGGCTGGTCGGGGATCGTGATGTTCAGCTGGGGCGCGATCCGGCGGCACGTCGCGTCCAGGGCCGCGTGGCCGGCGATCAGGTGCTGCCCGGCCGTGACGACCGCCTTGGTCGTCCCCTTCTGCACGGCCATCTGACCCACCGGGTACTCCCACAGCCCCGCCGCCCGCACCTTCACCACGAAGTCCCGGTCGGCCTCCGTCAGCGGCCCGGCCGAGGTCTGGGCGATGATCCGGTCGGGGGTGCTGGACACGTTGTTCATGCCGAGCATGGCCGGATAGGCGAGCGCGATGGCCGTCAGGCCCAGGGCGCCCCCCACGAGAAGGGTTCCCATCGCGTTCCGCGAGAAGAGCACCGTGCCTCCTGCCCGGTCGAGGGTCCCGCCGTCGCGCGGCGGGTCTGGTCGCAGGGGAGTACGGCTCGACCGGTCAACGGAGCCTCTCGCATTGGTCAAGGCTTCCCAACCGCGCCCACCAACAAGTAAGTTCCCATACGGAACTCACTGAGCTACGGAAGGGAACGCCGTGCCCCAGCAGACCTGGAACGCCGTCGACGCCTACTTCAACACCCTGCTCGTGGAGGAGGACGGCGCCCTGCGCGCGGCCGGCGAGGGCAGCGAGGCGGCCGGTCTGCCGCCGCACCAGGTGGCTCCCAACCAGGGCAAGCTGCTCCACCTCCTCGCCCGCATCCAGGGCGCCCGCTCCGTCCTGGAGATCGGCACCCTCGGCGGCTACAGCACCCTCTGGCTCGCCCGCGCGCTTCCCGACGACGGCCGTCTGGTCACCCTGGAGGCCGACGAGCGCTACGCACGGGTCGCCTCCGACAACATCGCCCGCGCCGGCCTCGACCACCTCGTCGACCTGCGCGTCGGCAAGGCCCTGGACACGCTCCCCCGGCTCGCGGAGGAGAACGCCGGCCCCTTCGACCTCGTCTTCATCGACGCCGACAAGCCCACCAACCCCGACTACCTGGAGTGGGCCCTGCGCCTCACCCGCCCCGGCAGCGTGATCGTCGGCGACAACGTCGTGCGCGACGGCGCGGTCACCGACCCGGACAGCGAGGACCCACGCGTCCAGGGCGTCCGCCGCTTCACCGAACTCATCGCCCAGAACCCGAAGTTGACCGCCACGGCCCTGCAGACCGTCGGCGAAAAGGGGTACGACGGCTTTGTGCTCGCCGTGGTCACCGGCTGACCCGACGACCGAGAAGCGAGCAGAGGGGGAGAACATGGCGAGGATCACCGAACTCACGTACTACCCGGTGAAGGGCTGCGCCGGAATCACCGTCTCCGACGCGGCGCTCACGCCCACCGGGCTCGCGTACGACCGCCGTTATGTGATCGTCGACGAGAAGAGAGAGCTGCGCTGGCTGTGGGGCGACCCGCGGATGGCACTGATCACGCCCGAACTCGGGGGCGTGGGCGGCCAGGGCGGAGACTCGGTGCTCACGCTGCGCGCGCCCGGGTACGGCGATCTCCGCATCGACGCCGACGACTTCACCGAACCGGTGGAGCTCCCCGGCCGGCACTACCGGGCCGTCGACCAGGGCGACACGGCCGCCGCGTGGGTGTCGGACGTGATCGGTGCGCGGAGCAGGCTGCTGCGGGTGCCGCCGGAGCAGGACGGCGGGCCCGTCGCCGCCAACAGCAACCGCGTGCACATCGTCTCCCGGGCCAGCCTCGACCTGCTGAACCGGCGCCTCGCCGAGCGGGACGACCCGGCCCCGCCGCTGCCCATGAACCGCTTCCGCCCGAACGTCGTGGTCGACGGCTGGGACGACCCGCACACCGAGGACCGCGCCCGCCGTCTGACCGTCGCCGACACCGAACTGACCCACACCGAGGCCACCGTCCGCTGCGCCATCACGATGGTCGACCAGGACAGCGGCCGCCGGGCGAGCCCGGAACCGCTGCGCACCCTCGCGACCTACCGCAAGGCGGCCGACGGAGGGATCCTCTTCGGCGCCTACTTCGCCATCCGGCGCACCGGGAAGCTGTCGGTCGGCGACGAGGTGTCCGTGCAGGAGTGGAGGGTTCCGTAGTCCGTACGGCCGTACAGCGCGCGTCACCTGCGGGAACGGCCGTGAGAATGGGGCTCGGGGGGTGCCTGCGTCCGACCGCCCACCGCCCTTCCACACGCACAGGGAGCCCCCACCATGAGACGCTCACGGCCGAGGACGGCAACCGTCCTGATGTGCTCCGCCGCCGCCCTCGCCGCCCTCGTCACGGTTCCGGCCGCCGCCTCCGCGCACGGACGAGGTGACCTGTGGGGCGCCGTCACCATCGTCCCCGGCCGTGCGGGCGTCCTCGACGTCTCCGGTCACACCGAGCCCGTCCTGAGCACCGGTTCCACGCTGACGCTGACGGCGCCCGGCCGGACCACGATCACGGACATGCCCCTCGACGCCCAGGGCTACCGGGGTGCCGTCGCCGCCGACGGCCGCACGGGGGCGTACACCTTCACCGGTGCCACCGCCCAGAACCCGTGGGAGGGGCGCTCCTTCCCCTTCGTCGTGGCCGTGCCCGCCGACGCCGTGCCCGGCTCTCGGCTGGCCGGCTGCGCGCTGCGGCTGACCGATGCCGAGGGCGTCCTGAAGGACCAGGGGACGTGCACGGTGACCGTCGGGCTGCCCGAGCCGACGCTGGTGAGTCCGCCGTCGGGTGTGCCGCTGGGGCCGCGCCCGGAGGCGGCCGGGACGGCGTACCCGGGCGCGCAGGTCGCCGTACGCGACAAGGACGAGCACGAGGTGTGCTCCACGACCGCGGGCCTGGACGGCGCGTGGTCCTGCGCGCCGGGCCCCGGCCTGCCCGCCGGCGGCAACCGGCTCCAGGCGACAGCCACCCTGAACGGGGTGAGCGCGGCGAGCGAACAGGTCGCCATCATGGTCGGATCGCCGCAAAGGTGAGACAACGCCCCGAGGACAAAGGCTTGTTGGGAAAACGTTGACCCGTTCCAGGCCGACTCCTGGTGATTTCGCGGGAGAGTCCTGACGAACCCTCGACCTAGTGTCGCCGCATGCCCCCACAGCCACCCCCGCGCGTCCCCGCCGCGCTCCCGGTCCTGCCCTACCGCAAGCCCACCAAGGGCCGCGACTACTGGGTCCTGGACGACGTCCTGCCCGACGTGGACGCCGTACGGGAACGGTGTCTGGCCAAGGACGACTGGGTGCGGGGGTACCCGTACACCTCGGAGACCTGGCCCGGGCTGCGCACCATGCCGGGCCTGGAGCCGGGTGAACTCGCCAGGGTGGAGCGGCTGGTGAAGAAGGCGACCGGCGCGAAGGAGCTGTGGGTGCAGCGGGCGCCCGGCGGCGGCACCCTCAACCACAACTGCGTTCAGGTCGTGGGGGAGGGCGAGAGCGAGCCGCGCCCGCACACCGACTCACGCCACCTGTGCCGTTACGCCGCCGTCCTCTACCTCAACCCGGCCGTGCCCAAGGACTGCGGCACCAGTTTCTACCGCCAGTCCCTGCCCGGCGGCCGTCTCGGCGGCAACGTCGTCCAGGCCCCGCACCACAACCTCGTCGAGGCACTCGGCACCCGGTTCGTGGCACCGGACGCCTTCGAGGAGGACGTACGCGTACCGCACAAGTACAACCGGCTGCTGCTCTACCACGCCAACCTCGTGCACAGCGCGACCGGTTACTTCGGTACGACGCTTCAGGACAAGCGGATGACGGCGGTCTTCTTCTGGATGGCCTGATCCCGTCCGAGGCCGCCGTCAGCGAGGCTGCGGTCAGTAGCGCAGTGCCCGGCCCACGTGCGCCTTCACCTCGCCGGACAGCTTGTGCGTGCTGCGGGCGGTGGCCTTGCCGGTCCCGCCTGCCGCCACGTCGGCGACGGTGACGACGACGACGTCGAGGAGCCCGCCGTCGGCCTGCTCGAAGTCGACCTGCACGGCGAAGGACCTGGTCTTGTCGTCGGTGTTGGCCGCGGTGACCTCGACGGTCGTACGTCCGTCGGAACCGGCGGCCGGCTTGCCGAGCTGTACGTCGTCCTTGGCGTTGACGCCGTTGTCGATCTCGTCGAGCTTGTGGCCTGCCTCCGCGGTCGCCGACGCCAGCGTGTCCCCGGCCTTGGAGGCGAGCGAGGACGCGGCGGAGGCGGCCTCGCTGACGACGGACTCGGGGCTGCTGTCGTCGGAGCAGCCGGTCAGCCCGGCCGTCAGCACGAGCGCCGTGACCGCCGCCAGCGCCGTGCACGTCGCGCGGGGCGTGCGGTGAGCGGGCATGTTGCCTCCAAGGTCGGGGTGTCCCCTTCAGTGAAGGCCGCCTCGCGTACGCCCGCATGCCGGGCGGCCCGGACGGTGTATCCCGCCGGGTGACGGCTCAGCGCTTCGCCTTCTTGTACCGCCGCATCAGCTCGATGATCCGTGCCTGGTCCGCCGGGCCGTTCAGCTCGGCGAGCAGTTCGTCCGGGCACAGCTCGTAGAAGTCGCCCCAGAACCCGCGCCTGCGGTTGTCCCAGATCCGGTATCCCCCGGGCACACCCCGAGCGACGTAGCGCCGCTTGCTCATGCAGGGCAGTGTCCCCTGACACGGGCGTTCCCCGCACTGGTTATTCGTCAGCCCGTCGGTGCCGTGCAGGACGGGGCGCAGGCGGTGTCCGTGACGCCGTCCGGCGGGACCACCGTCGGGGCGCCGGCCAGGGCGGTGTCCGCCGGCGTGCTGGTGAGGGTGTAGGTCAGGGCGCCGCCGGGGGCGATCGTGCCCGTGGTGTGCAGGGTGCCCGCGCCGGAGGCGGCCCCGCAGGAGCTGCCCGGGGTCGCCGCGCAGGTCCAGGAGGCGGGCGCCGGGTGGTGGATCGAGGCGTCCACGGCCGTCGAGGGGCCCCCGTTGGACACCGTGATCGTCGGCCCGTCCCGCTTGACCGACAACGAGGTCTGAGGTGCCGTCACCACGGGGTGGACCGGCCGGGTCTTGTTGTTGCCGGGTACCGGGTCCGGCGTACGGGAGTGCGCCGTCGCCGTGCCCGACAGGTCCGCGCCCGTCCCCGCGTACGACGGGTCCAGCAGGACCGTGACGCCCCAGGAGGCGCGCGCGCCGGACGCGAGGATGTCCACGGGTCCGCAGGTGACGCGCCGACCGTCGCGTGTCGCCGCGCAGCCCCCGCCCCGCGAGAAGACGAAGTCGACACCGTCGGGGAGGACGGCCGTCGCGGTCACGTCGGTGGCGTCCGACGGACCGTGGTTGCTCACCGTGAGCGCGTAGGCGAAGGTGCCGCCCGGGAAGATCGGGTCGTCGTCCGTCGCCCCCACGACCGACACCGCCGTGACCAGGTCGGCCTCGGGAGCCCGGCCCCCGGCTGCCGAGACCGTTCCGGCGAGCGCGACGGTGAGCAGCAGCGCCCGTAGCGGGCGGACGAGGAATGACCTGCGCATGAGAACGCCCTCCGGGTGCCGACGGCTGTGCACTCATGCTCGGCCGCAGCCCGACCAGTCGTCGGCCGCCACGCCCTGCGGCCCCGCGAAGTCACCCGAACTCGCACCACACGATCTTCCCGGGCGCCCTGGACCCGACCCTCCACTTGTCCGCCAGCGCCGCCACCAGCAGCAGCCCCCGCCCGCCCTCGGCCGGTTCCCCGCCCTCCACATGCGGTACGGCCGGCACGCCGTCCCCACTGTCGTGCACCTCCACACGCACCCCGCCGTCGTACGGCAGCAGCCGCAGCAGGAAACCCCGGCCGGGCGGTACGCCGTGCACCAGCGCGTTCGTCGCGAGTTCGCTCACGCACACCAGCACGTCGTCGGCGCGCGGCCCGACCTCCCAGTCGGCGAGCGCGTCCCGGGCGAACCTGCGGGCGGCCGGTACGGACTGACGCTCCCGCCGATAGAAGCGTTCGCGTGGGGACGGGGGTGGAGTTTCGAGGTTCACGGGACGAGAGTGACGATCCGTGGTCATGGTGAGACAGTACGTGCACACGTACACCTGGTCTGTACGAGTGCGCGATGGTGAACGTACGCGCGCGGGTGGGGAGTTGCACCGCATGAGCACCACGACTCGACGGTCACGCAGGAACGCCTCGGCGATGAAGATGGTGGGCGCGCTGCTCCCCGTCTTCCGAGAGGCCGCCGGATACACCCAACGGTCGCTCGGGGAGCGGTTCGTGGTGGGTGAGCAGCAGATCGCCTCGATCGAACAAGGCAGACGGCCACTGAAGCGGGACCTCGCGGAGCAGTTGGATGAACTCCTGGAGACAAGGGGGGCGTTGAGCGAGGCGTTGAAGTACATGCCCGAGGTGGACTTGGTGCCGCTGTGGGCGGAGGAGTATCTGGATCAGGAGCGGGAGGCGATCGCCGTCTCGTGGTACGAGAGCCTGGTGGTTCCCGGACTGCTCCAGACCGAGGCGTACGCGCGGGCGGTCTTCCGCAGCCGCGTGCCGGTGTACGACGAGGACGAGATCGAGCAGCTGGTGGCGGCCCGTATCGAGCGGCGCGAGATCCTGCATCGCAGGCTGCCGCCGACCGCGAGCTTCGTGATCTGGGAAGCGGCTCTTCGGGACCGCCTCGGCGGCGACGAGGTGTACTTCGAGCAGGTGCGCCACCTGCGGGAGTACGCCGACATGCCCGGGATCGCGTTGCAGGTCCTGCCGCTCGGGCGCACCTCGCACGCGGGTCTCGCCGGGCCCTTCGTCCTGCTGGAAACCCCCGAGTACCAGCGGCTCGCCTACGCCGAGACCCCGCGCGGCAGTCAACTCATCGCTGACCGAGACGAGGTGGGAAGCCTCACCCAGAAGTATGCGATGCTGCGAACGCAGGCCCTCAACGCCGAAGACACGAGGGACTTGTTGGACCGTCTTCTGGGAGAGACATGAGCGGCACCGCACTCGAGTGGTTCAAGTCCAGCTACAGCAGTGATGAGGGCGGCGCCTGCCTGGAAGTCGCCGTGCCCACCACGGAGTCGGTGCACGTCCGCGACTCCAAGAACCCCGCCCTCGGCTACCTCACCGTCGCCCCCTCCACCTGGACCGCCTTCCTCCGCAGCCACGGCAGCGGGGGCACCGCCGATCCGAAGTAGGGAGTGATCCGCACCTCGAAGTGGAGGTGCGGTCCGGTGGCGCTGCCCGTCGTGCCGGCCAGGCCGATGCGCTGGCCGGCCGAGACGTGCTGCTCCCTGCCCACGAGGATGCGGGCGAGGTGGGCGTACTGGGTGAAGTAGCCGTCGCGGTGGCGGACGACGACCTGGTTGCCGAAGCCGTCACCGCAGGTCGTGGCGCGTACGGTGCCGGGGCCGACCGCGTACACGGGTGTGCCCCTGGGGACGGCGAAGTCCTGGCCGGTATGGCGGTGGGCCCAGTGCGGGCCGCGGGCTGCGTATGCGGCGGAGAGCCGGTAGCCGCGGGTGGGTGCCGTCCAGTCGTCCTGGCCGTTGTCGCGGCCCGGGGCGTGCAGGGCCTTGCGTAGCCCGACCCGACAGTGCCCGGCGCGTCCGGACGGGTCGACGGCGACGGGGTCGCCGCGGTGGCGGCCCGCCCGGCGCAGTATGTCCCACAGGTCGCTGCGGATGGCCTTGCGGTGCCGCTCGGCGTCCCGCACCTTCTCGGGACGGGCCTCCGCGTCCCGCCGTAGCCGGTCGACGCGGGCGCGGGCCGCTTCGTGGGCGCGGACCGCACGGGCGGCCTCGTCGCGGGGCGGGTCGACGTCGCTGACGGCGCGGGCCGGGGCCGCCGTCAGCGCGACCAGCAGGGCGGCCACCAGTGCGGCGGTGTGTCGTGCGAAGCGGGTGCGGTGGTCTCCTCGCATCTTCGGATCGTCGGACAAGTAGGGTCGACGGGTGAGGTGGTGGGGGCTTACACGCCGTGGTGTTCCTCCGGTCGGGCTACGGGACGGGACGGCTGCCGGACCATGTGTACGAACTCCACGCCCTTGATGACCACCCCGTCGTCGATCCGGCACACGCCGTCGTCGTCGGGCATCTGCGGGTCGCACGACTCGTACACGATGAGGAAGGCAGCCACCGCCCCCCGGTCGTCGCACTCCGGGCTGACGTGGATGAGGCCCTCGCCCGGGGGCAGCAGTCGATCGGTACAGAGCGAGCGCTGTCCGGCGAGCGGTACGGGGCCCAACTCGCTGGTCACGGTGCCCTGGTCACCTTCGTCGAGGATGCGGGCGACCAGCCAGCCGTGCATCCTCGGGCGGCGACGCGCCCGCCTGCGCACGGCCCGGACGACCCAGACCAGGACGAGCCCGACGACACCGGCCCCGACCGCCGGGACCACCCACGCCGGGATCCCCACCTGGCCGGTGCCGGACACGGTGATGGACCGCGCGTCCAGCGGAGGGGGGATCGTCCGGATTCCGAGGGCCGTCAGATTCGGCTGCCAGCGCGTGCTCACGTCGGCGTGGACCGAGAGGCGCCCGGTGAGCCGTACGGTCCTGCGCTCCGTCGCGTACTGGTCCGACTTCCAGGTCAGCTCGACCGTCACCTGGGCAGCGGCGCCGGGTTTCAGCTCGTCGCCGGAGATGTACTTGTCGGACGGTACCTTCGCGGTGATCGGTACGGAGTCGTCGTCGACGGTGAACCTCAGGCCCGAGATCCACAGGGGCGTCTTCGTCATGGTGGACCGCAGGGTGAGGGTGACGGTCGCCTTGCCGTCCTGCGGTGACAGTCGCACCGGCTTCTTGGGCCACTCGACGACGATCCGCCCCGAGCGCTCCACGGCCAGCGCGGCGATGGCCGCGCGCCGCAGGACGTCCTCCCGTACCTGGGCCAGGTCCGGCCGTTCCCAGGGTCTCCACGAATTGGTGATGAGTGAGGAGGGGAAGGCCCGCGCCAGGACCTCGAGGTGCCCGGTCCGGTTGCCGTCGTAGCCGGAGAGCGGGAACAGGTGGACGGTCAGCCGGGTGCGGAGCCTGAGGGCCTCCGCCCGTGAGCCCAGCGCGTCGACCGAGTCGGGGCGGGGCGTGGTCTGTTCCCCCGCGGCCAGGACGGCGATGGCCGACCTCTGGGGCAGGTCGCTCTTCAGCGTGGTCAGCGCCGCGTCCAGCGCCCGGGGGAGGTCGATCGTGTAGTCCGTCGACGGGGGCCCCGGTGCGCTCAGATTGTCGACATCCTCCCGGGTCAGCCGGGGGATCGTCCGGCGGACCTCCCGGTCGAAGAGGATCAGGGTGATCTCGTCCTTGCCGGACACGGCGTCCAGGAGGGTGGTGAGCTGGGTGCGGGTCTCCCGCAGCGGCATCGCTCTCAGGTACGCGGTGTCGACCAGCACGACATAGCGCGCGCGGACGCCGGTGATGCCCAGTTCGCCGTAGAACTGGTCGGGGGTGAGCACGCCCAGCGTCGGCCCTGAGGTCTTCTTCGGTGTCGGCTGTCCGGCGGCCACCGTGGCCGCCGTGGCCGCCCGGGCCGGGGTGGTCAGGGCCAGCAGGGTCAGCAGCCCCAGGAGTACGGCGGCGGTGCGGACGGGGTGCTTCATGTGCCGTTCTCCTCGCCCGACGGGCCGGGGTCCTTGGAGCGCGTCCGGCGCAGCCGCGGCCAGCGGGTGGTCCGGCGCGGGCCTCGGCGCTGCTCGGCGACGGCCTGCCGTACGCCCGGGTGGTTGATCTTCCTCAGGTGGCTGAGCAGCCAGTGGTCGCGCGGGAGGGTCGTGACCAGCGCGAGGGCCGTCTCCTCACGCTGCCCCGCCATGCGTGGGAGCAGCCAGATCTCCGTGAATCCGTACAGATAGGGCTCGGCGTGCTTCCTCGGCGTCCGCGTCGCCCAGGGCGGCGTACGGCCGAACAGCGGGGACACCACGTCCATGGCGCCCCGGTTGAAGGGGTGGTCGGGCTTCAGCAGGCTCAGTGCCTTCCCGACCCGGCCCTGTACGGACGGCGGGCCGTCGACCCCGACCGCGACGATCTTCCCCCAGCAGCCGAGGAGGACCGCGTCGGCGCTCCCGGTCCGCAGCGCGGTGCGCAGCAGCGGCTCCAGGGCGTCGGAGCCGAACCGCCGGACCAGGTCTTCGACCCATTCCGGCCGTACGGCGGTGGAACGGCCGGGCAGCAGTGCGCCGAACGCCCTGAGCCAGCCCGGGGCGTCGTACCCGGCCGGTCCGGGCGGGCAGAGCCAGGCCAGCCAATCCTCCAGCGGGGCCCGCGCGTCGCCGACCTGGTGGCGCAGCAGCTCGTAGGCGACCTCGGGGCGGGACAGGACGGTGGTGCGCAGCTCGGGCGAGGCACCGGGCGGGAGCGGCGGCGCACCACGCAGGAGTGCCGCCTGCGCGGCGGTCTCCTGGGCCGGGGGACAGAGCGCCAGGACGTGGTTGACGAAGGTACCGGTCTGCTGCCGCCGGGTGGCGACCGGCAGGTAGGTGCGGGCCAGTCCCGGTCGTCCGGCGGCCAGTTCCTGGCCCGCTGTGGTGATGATGTGGTCCTGGGTGTCGCTCCATCGGCGCTTCAGTGTCTCGTCGTCCAGCCGCTCGGTCCGGGGGAGCAGTGCGGCGAGCGCCTCCTGCCGGTACTTCGCGCCGGACGACAGGCAGTCCAGGGCGTGCAGCAGTGCGCCGCCGTCGAGTTCGCGCGGGGTGCGGGCGCGGACCAGCCGCTCGACGAGCGGCGCCGGCCCGCCGTGGCGTTCGTAGTCGTCGAGCAGGGCGGAGCGGTAGACGTGTCCGACGGTGCCCGCGGCCGGTTCGGTGGGCGCGTCCCAGCGGACCTGGTGCTGGTGCGGCTTGCCGACCCACTCGCCGAAGAACAGGCGCACCCCGTGGTCGGCGAGGTTGTCCGCCCAGGTGCTGGCCCGCAGGGTCGCCCGCATGCCGTACGGCAGCAGCGCGACGACCGTGTCCAGGCAGTCGATCCGCTCGGCCAGCGGCAGCGCGCCCGCCTCGGTGAGCGCGACGGAGCCGTCGAGGAGCAGGGCGGCCACGGTGGCGTACCAGTCGAAGCCGCGTCCGTCGGTCTTCATCCGTCCTGCCAGCGCGTCCGGGTCGAACGGGGGCAGGTCGAGCGGGACGGCGGCGGCCGCGGGTCGCGGGAGGGCGATGGACGCCACCTGGTCGTAGAGGGCCCGGTAGGTGACGGCGGGTCCGGCGGTGTCGTCGAACGGGAAGGTGAAGTAGCGGGTGGTGGTGATGGGCCGGGCGGACCTGTCGAGTTCCGTCGACCATTCCTTCAGCGCGATGCCCGACCAGTACGGCTCCCCGGCGCCGCCCGCGACGTCGAAGGTCACCCAGGGCAGCGCGCCGGGCTCGTCGCCGTCGCCGCTCTGGGGGGTGCCCGGGGAGGCGCGGCGGATCAGACCCTCGAAGTGGGCGTCTTCGGCGCGGTCCCGGCTGGAGCCGAGTATCCGGTAGTCGTGGCCGTCCCCGGCGTTCTTGCCGTGGACGGCCCACTCGGCGTAGACCGTCACCGGCTCACTCCGGCATCGAGGCGGATCAGGCGCTCCAGCGCGATGAACGGTTCCAGCACGTTCATGGGGCGGACGCCGCCACGGATGCGCATTCCGTTGGTGCTGGAGTTGGCGAAGTCCGAGGCGTCGAAGACGCCGTCGGCGCCCACGTGGAAGCCGATGGCGGAGGTGACGAAGTACACCGTCCGCTCGGGGTCGAAGTGGTTCTCGACCAGATGGCGCAGCCGGCCGCCGGACGCCCCGGCGAACCGCTCCGCCGCCCAGGCGAAGAACTGCCGGGCGTGCTGGTCCTTCACCCGGGGGAAGCGGTAGCGGTCGTCGCCCTGGGTGCCCCAGCGCGCGATACGGGCCGCCCTGAACACGGCCGGGTCGTCGAACTTGGTGACGCACACCGCGAGGGAGTGGGGGAGGTAGCGGCCGGATGGGTGTCCGCTCTCCTCCAGGTGGGTGGTGAGGCGCTGGATGATGCCGAAGAGGTAGTCGGCGCTGGCATTGGCACTCTCGTTGGTCGGGTCGAAGAGGTAGACCAGACCGTCGGAGGCGGCGAGCCGCTGGGTGAGGGAGACGTCGTCGATCACGCGTTGGTCGTGGAAGTACTCGCCGGGCAGGTCCTGGACCTCCACCACGAAGTCGGGGTCCGCGCCGTCCGCGCCGTCTGCTTCGTCGGGCTCTCCGCTGAACCTGAACCGCAGCGGCTCTCCGGCGGCCTCGGTCGCGGGCGGGAACCGGTTGTTCATCAGCACGCCCTTGTGCTGCACGAGGAACTCCTCGGCGACTCGGTCCGTGCCGCTGATCCGCCAGCTGCCGTACCCCTGCTGGGTGTCGCCGACGACATGGGCGAGCGCGGCGAGCAGCGTGGTCTTGCCGCTGGCGGGGGCGCCCCAGAGGCCGATGCGGACGGGGGTGCGGGCGGGGTCGTCGACGAAGAGGTCGTCGAGGATGTCGTCGTAGGCGGACGGCTCCTCGCTGGTCTGCGGCTCTCCCGGAGCCTGGATTGCCTGGCGGGCGCGGGGGAGTGAGCCGTGCGGGCTCCGACGGGCAGAGGGGTGGGCGCGGTTGCGGACGAGCGGCGTCTGTCCGCCCTGGTTGCGACTGCGGATCTGGGGAAGAGGGCGGCTCTTCGAACCCAGTTGGGCGTGTGTGTGGCGGTACAGGTCGTCCAGGCTGAGCAGTTCGGGGCCATCGGGTATGCCCTCGCGCAGGGCGCGGATCAGTTCGCCGGTGAACGCCGTGAAGTCCTCGCCGAGCGGGGCTAGCGCGAGCTTGGTCTCGGCGACCGCGGTCAGCACGCAGGCCCCGTTGACCTGGGAGCTGCGGGCCACGGCGTCGCCGGCCTGCCGCTCCCCGCCCATGTAGAGGTCCATCGCCCGTCCGCTGTAGCAGCAGTCGAGGACGACCATCTTCTGTCGGGCGCGGCTCTGGAGGATCTCGCGGCGGACCCAGTCGTAGGGCAGGGTGGAGGCGGGGATGTGTTCGGCGTCGGAGTCCGGCAGGGCGAGCTGGAACTCGTCGTCGTGCGGGTCCACGAGGCCGTGTCCGGCGTAGTACACGATCAGGGTGTCGGTGGCCTTTTCGGCCGCCTCCCTCAGGGTCTCCGCCACGTGCCGCGAGCTGTCCGGCTGGAACAGCGCGACGCAGTGCTCCGGCGGCAGCCCCCACAGGTCGGGTGCGCACAGCAGGGCGCGCAGTACGGCGAGGTTCTGTTCGACGGCCGGCAGGTCGTCGAGGCTCTTGTACTGGTGGGTGCCCACCAGGACCGCGTACGAACGGGACGGGTCCGCGAGGCGCGGGTCGGTCACGGCCGGTCCGCCGTGCCGAGGGCGGCGATCAGGGCCCGTACCTTCTGGGGGTCGTCGCCGGTCACGGTCAGCACGAGTCCGTCGCGTTCGACACGGACCTCGGGGGCCCCGCGCCGGGTGCCGCGCCAGGCGCCGACGGCGACGAACAGGTTGGCGAGGGCGAGGGTGTTGGAGACGGCGAGGTTGATCACCTCGAGGGTGCCGCTCATCGTGCCGGGGGGCGCGGTGCCCTGCCCGTGGCGGACGTCGATGTGGTCGGTGATGTCGGGGTCCTGGCGGAGCCAGCGGTAGAGCGAGGCGAGTTGGTCGCCGGTGTTCTCGCCGTCGGCGAGGGTGAGCGAGAGCTCCATGGTGCTTTCCCCTGATGTGGGCCGCCGCGCACATGTTCGAAGAGTAAGCGCGTTATGACGGTACGTGAGATGTAGGTGAGCCGATTTTGCAGGAAGGCGCACGGCACCGCGACCGATTCACGTCGATTCCAGCCGAAGGCGCGGCAACCGTTTCGTCGTAGGCGGCGACAGGGGGGCGAATCCCGTCCCCCACACCAGGAGTTCACATGCGCAGACACTTCGCGCGCTTACTGACGGTCCTGGCCGTCCTCGCCGCTCTCCTCCCGGCGTCCGCCACCCTCGCGGCGTCCCGGGCCGAGGCGGCGGCGTCCCCCACCGTCGCCGCCGACGACTGGAACCCGCCGTCGAACCTGACCCAGCCGCTCAACCAGGTCTGGAACCACGTCCAGTCGACCTACCCGGACCTCTACGGCTTCCGGAACTACGGCTGGGACCAGGTCATGGCCAACAAGGGCAGCGTCAACTACTGCGTCCGCTGGGAGTCGGACGCGCCGGTGAGCGCGGCCCTGCGCGACCGTGTCCACACGGCGCTGAAGAAGCAGTTCGCCAAATGGATGACGGCGATGGTGGAGAACGGCAAGGGCCACAACGCCTGGCCGTACACCAATGTGCCGGTGAACATCGTCGGTTGGGCGGTCAAGAACCGCTCCACCCTCCAGTGGACCGACAACTCGGTCGACATCTACACCAACAACCTGGACAGCGGCGGAGCCCCCCAGTGCGCCCCCGACTGCGGCCGCTTCTTCCACCAGGACGGCGACTACTCCCGTTGCCCCGGCGGCGTGACCCGCCACTACGACCAGTCACTGTGGCTGACCAAGGGCTTCCAGGGCGGCGCGGGAGGTGACTGGGGCCAACGCGTCGGCCAGGAATACTTCACCGGCGCCCTCGCCCAGGAGAACATCCACATCTATCTCCACGAGGTCGGCCACACCTTCGGCCTCGACGACTTCTACGACTGGACCCCCACCGGCCAGTGCTGCTTCATCATGAACGCCGGCAGCGCCACCCAGATCACCGACTTCGACAAGTGGATGCTGCGCGACTTCTGGCGGCATCTGAAGTACCGGTGGGGCTTGTGAGGGCCGGCTGAGCAGCGATCGCGAGCCCCGGGCCACCGGCCCGGGGCTTCACGGAACGTGCAGGGGGCGCCGCCCGCCCCAATCCCTTCCGCTCACGAAGCGGCCTCGGGCAGGGCGCGGTTGTCCAGCCAGGCCACCTCGGCGGCGCAGGCCGACGGCGGTCAGCGCCGCGGCCACGGCGCCGGTTGCTCCGGAACGCAGGGCGCCCCGGGGCCCGCCGGTGTGGCCGGGCCCCGGGGCGACCGTGTGGTGGATTACGGGGCGTTGACCTGCCCGACCGGCGCCACCTTCACGGTGCGGGCGCCGGGCGTACCGCCCA
Source organism: Streptomyces sp. NPDC043427 (assembly GCF_056436655.1). Taxonomy (NCBI): domain Bacteria; kingdom Bacillati; phylum Actinomycetota; class Actinomycetes; order Kitasatosporales; family Streptomycetaceae; genus Streptomyces; species Streptomyces sp. NPDC043427. Next base: position 76,336 of record NZ_JBWKCC010000017.1, read on the forward strand.
GGGTCACCTTGCGCAGCGAGACGTTGTTCTTGAGGTTCGTCTCCTGCAGGCGCTTCGCCGGGTTGGCGGTCACCTTGATGTAGTACGTGCCGTTCGCCAGGCCCGTGATGTCGAAGGACTGGCCGGGACGGTACTGGGTGTACGTGTCGCCGGAGCCGACGTCGAGGACCTCACGCACGGAGATCGCGCTGTGCTCACCGCAGGCGGTCGACAGATCGGTGTTGTACGGGTGCCAGTTGGCGTTCTTCACCGTGTAGTCGACGGCGTCGGTGTTGGCGAGGCAGAACGCCTCCTTGCCGCTGCGCACCTTCTTGGTCTGGTCCGCGCTCAGCAGCTCGTAGCTGGCGAAGTCCGTGAAGTGCCAGTGCTCGTGACCCACGCGCGGGTCCCACTCCATGGTGCCCGCGGGCGAGTAGCCGACCTGCTTGCCCTTGGCGTCGTAGAAGTACTGGTACGAGTCCATCAGGTCAGCGCCCGGCTTGCGGAAGCCGTCCACCACGAGGGGGGCCGGGCCCGCGTTCCAGACGTTGGCGCTGAAGGCGAGGTAGTCCTTGCCCGCGATGTCGCCGTCCTCGCCGTCGGTGACGGAGATGTCCCAGGCGGGCAGCGAACGCAGGTCCGGCTTGGGCACGTTGGCCGGGACGCCCGCACGGCCGGTGGGCCGCTTGGTGTTGGCCTTCAGCGCGGGTGCGATGCGCGAACCGTCGGTGTGGTCGCGTCCGTCGCCCAGGTGGTGGGCGAGACCGCGCTGCTCCATCGCGTGCGAGAGGGCGCCCGGCGTGGGGGCGTCCGCGCCGCGCGGGCCGTAGTGGTGGCCGGCGTGGCCGCTCGTCAGGCCGGGCGCGGAGTGGCCGCCGCCGTGGTTGTGGTGGGACATCGCGGACGACCGGGAGCCGGACACGCCCTCGCCCTCGTCGTCATTGATCTGACGGACGGTGAGCTTGATGGTGGGCTGGTCGTTCGGGATGCCGAACATGTCGCGGTACTTCTTGGCCACCGTCACCTTGGCCGTGTAGGACCCCGCGGCCAGGTTCACCGGGTGGTCGTAGTCGACCGTGCTGGTGTTGGACGCCCAGCCCTTCTGGACGCCCCACACCGAGCCCAGCGTCCACGGGTTGGTGGGGCAGCTCTCCGGGTACTTCGAGGTCGCCGGGGCGTCCGGGCGGATCCGGCCGGCGGCGTTGTTCGGGCAGTAGGTGCCCTTGCTCTTCGCCACCTCCTTGCCCGCCGTGTTCTTGATGGACACCTCCAGGAAGCCGGGCAGCCCGGAGAAGTCCTTCACCGTCCCGGTGGGGAGGGTCTTCACCTGGGTTCTCGTGCCGTCGCGGAGGATCTGCTGGGCGACCACGGGGTCCTTGTAGGACTTCCGGGTCACCTTGAACTCGAACGGTGCGTTGTCGACCTGGAGGTAGGTGCCGAGGTCGAGGTAGACGCCCTCGTTGCCCTCGTAGCGGTCGAGCGTCACGGACTTCGACGCGGCGATCAGCTTCAGCTTGGGCGTACCGGGCGTGGTGGACTGCTGGGCCCCCGCGTTGGGCGCCGCCGCCGCCGCGGCGACGACGACGGTGAGCGCGGCGCCCGTGGCGAGCGCGGAGCGCTTCAGGCGGCTGCGGTGTTCCTGACTGGTCATCGGTTCCTCGTCTGCGAGTGCCATGGTCGTGGCATCGGACCGGACAGCCCTCAGACCGGCGCCAATTCCCCGGACGCACCCCACGCGTCCATGGCCGACCTGTGAGCATCATGTGAGACAGATGCGGGGACCGTGTCGGTTGCCTGGCGGGAAATAAATGGCCGGATCCGGCCACATGGTCCTGTACGACCCGTTCCGCTCCTAAACTCCGACGCATGACGTGGCGGAGAACGGTCGCGGCCGTCGTGGTGGGGCTCGCCTTTCTCCTGAGCGGCTGTGGGGCGGAGCTCGACCCGCTGTACGTCGAGAAGGACGGCCGGCGGACCGTCGTCGGGTGGCGTGAGTGCCCCGGGGGTGGGCGGGACGGGATCGTCGCGGTCGAGCTCTTCCGGTGGGACGGCTCCCGCACCATCGACGAGCCCGGTGAACCGCTCTGGCGCGTCGAGGCGGAGGGGGACGCGCTGGTGCATCGGGTACGGCTCGGGAGTGCGCCCGAGGGCTTTGTGACCCGGGTGCCGCTGACCGTCTCCCTGGACCCCGGTTCGACGTACGCCCTGCGCGCCAACCTGCCGTCGGGGGACATCCGCCTCGGCTTCGTGACCTTCCGGCCGGAGCAGCTGTCGGTCGGGCGCGTGGTGTTCGGTGAGGGTGAGAGCAAGTCCCGCGGGGACTACGAGGGGTTGGACGAGGAGCGGTTCGGGTGCTTCGCCGGCTGACGTCCGGGCGTGGACGTCACGGTGACACGCGTGGGGCCGCCTCCCAGGAATCTGCTGTCCGGCAGGACGTCCTCCGACGCTCTCGTCCGACAATCGGATGGCCCCTAACGGGGGACGCATCCTCATCCGATGGGACCATGCGCGGGTTTGGGCGTACCAGCGGCGCGCGCCGGCACGTTGCAGGGACATGCATTGCACTGTCACCACGGGGCGTCTCCTCCTGGCGAGTGGAAACCGGCAGACGCCATCTGGAGAATCTGGAGCATACGGAGAACCCGCCGGGGCCGGCTGGGGGGACTCGCCCATCTACGCGGCCCTCGTCGCGGAGTGGGTGGTCGGCGGGCGGATGGTTCCGGGTAAGCGTGATCCGCAGTGGATCGTCCTGACGTCCCTGGGGCCCGCCCCGTGGCGACGGGCCGGGTTTCTTCCGGTCGAGCGGGTTGATGCGACGGGGCGCCGCTGAGGTGTCAGTCGGCCCGGATGACCGGCCCCGGCGCCGATGCCCCGCAGGTGGGGCATCTTCGGCCCGTGAGGGACTGGGCGGCGCGTCGGCCCAGGGCCAGCTGCAGGGCGAGTTCCACGGCGGCGGGTACGAAGAGTGCGCCGCTGCCGTCGGGCGGCACCAGCCAGCGCAGGCGCCCGGCGGCGCGGTGTGGTGCGGGTACGGCGATCCAGGCGCCCTGGCCCGCGTACCGGATGCCCGAGCCGATCCAGCGGCCCTCGGGGTCCGGCGGCAGGAAGAAGGCCATGCGGCGGGCGGCGGCGTCGGCGAGGACGGGGCCGGGCTGCTGGGGGACGCAGAGCAGGGCGTCGAGGGCGGGCATCCCCATCTCCTCCGGCACGCTCAGCACGTCCCAGAACCGGCCGCAGGCCAGTACGGCGATCCCGCTCTCGCCGTGCCACTGCTGTTTGCAGGCCCTCGGGTCGGTCGCGGCGGCGGCGAGCCATTCCATGGCCTGCCGCGTGACTGTTCGCATGATGCCCTCCGGGATTCCTTCGCCCGCGGACGCGGGACGCATCTTCCCCTCAGTGCCGGGGTGGCCGGGCCCGGCAACGGCAATGCTGGTGCATATTTCTACGGCGCGGAAGGGGTGGCGAACCGTGGCGATTACGTTCGGAATGTTCGCTCCTGGAGCACGTGTTCTACGGACCTCCTGGCGCAGGGCGAGGGTGCGGCTGGGGCAACCCTCATTGCGGGGGGATCCGTTGGCTCCCCTGGTGAAGACGGCGCGCGGGCTCGATTACGGGGCCGACCGGTCCCGTCGTGGGGAGGACGAGGGGTGACGGGGCCGGCCGGGGCGGCGATCAGGCCTTGCCGCCGCCGTTCGTGAACGGTGCGAACGTGTGGCTGAAGTACCAGGTGTCCTGGGCGATACCGGAGCAGGAGTTGGCGCCGGCCGTGCCGACGCAGCCGCCGTTGTCGCGCTGGAGGGCCCAGAAGGAGAGCGTGTTGATGCCCTTGGCGGCGGCCCAGTTCCTGACCTTGACGGCGTCCTGCGTGGTGAAGGTCTCCTCGGGGCCGTAGTCGTCGATGCCGGGCATCTCGGTGACGCCGACCATGCCCCACAGCTTCGCGGGGGTCTTCTTCGGGTAGAGGGCGGCGAGCTGGTCGTACAGGCCGGCGGCAGCCGTCTCGGTGTCGGCGGCCATGTCGTGGGTGGCGCCGTCCCAGTAGTCGAACGTCATGATGTTGACGACGTCCACGCGGGCGCCGTTGTCGACGGCGTTCCTCAGCAGCGCGACACCGCTGGGCGCGAGGCCGGTGGTGGTCGTCGGCAGGGTGTAGGAGAACTGCACCTCGTGGCCGGTGCGTTCGGCCCAGCGCTGGACCTGGGCGATGGCCTTGTTGCGGCGGTCGACACCGGCGGAGTTGTTGATGGAGTCGGCCTCGATGTCGAGGTCGATGCGGGTGACGCCGTAGGTCGTGACGAGGCTTTCGTACACCCCGGCGATGGCGTCGACGCTGGTGCAGCTGTCGGCGAGTTCGGTGCCGGTGGTGTCGGCGCTGTAGCCGCCGAAGGACGGGATGACGTTGCCGCCGCGCGCCTGGATGGTGCTGATGTCGCTGCCGAAGGTTGCCCTGGAGACGGGCTGGGTGCTGTCGCCGTTCCAGTACGCGGTGCAGGAGCCGGGCGCCTCGGTCTGCAGGAAGGCCAGGGTGAGGTACTTGTTGCCCGATTCGGCGGCGAGGGCGGCCGGGCTCTCCCCGGTCCACGCCTCGAAGTACGGCGCCGCGACGTGGGAGGGCATGGGGAGCCCGAAGCCCGAGGGCGCGGATGGTGCGGCGAGCGCGTCGCCGCCTGCGAGGGCGACGAGCCCGGCCGACAGGGCGGTGACGGTCATACAGGACAGCAGAGTGCGAAGGGGACGAGGTCGTCTCATTGACGCTCCCAACAGGGCCGCGGGCGGGAGGGGGGTGGGGGCGAACAGCGACCATGGTTGGACTAGACCAATCGGTTGTCAAGGTTCTTTACAGTTACCTGACCGGGCTGTGTCGCGCCGCGCCGTGCCCGAGCAGAGCGCCGTACACGTCAGGCGCCCCCCGGCCGAAGCCGGGGGGCGCCTTTTCGTCGTACTGTCAGGGGATCAGCCGCGGAAGCCGAGCATGCTGTGCAGGGCGTCGCCGCCCGTCGTGGTCGTCGGCTGGGCGGTGGCGCCGCTCAGCGCCGCCTTCGCCGTGGCCTGCGGCTTCGGGTCGGGGGTCTTCTGGCACACGGCGTCCGCCACGCCCCTGCCGTGCGGCACCTTGCCGTTGGTGAGGTACGTCGCCAGGTACTTGTCCAGGCAGGCGTTGCCGCTCAGACTGATGCCGTGGTTGCCGCCGCCCTGCTCGACCACCAGGCTGGAGTTCTTCAGGAGTCGGTGGACGGTGACGCCGCCCTCGTACGGGGTGGCCGCGTCGTTGGTCGCCTGGAACAGCAGGACCGGGGGCAGCTTGGTGTTGGCCACGTTCACCGGCCTCTGCGACGTCGTGGGCCAGAAGGCGCAGGGCGCGTTGTACCAGGCGTTGTTCCAGGTGAAGAACGGGGCCTTCTTGGCGACGGCCGCGTTGTCCTTGCGCCACTGGTTCCAGTCGCGGGGCCAGCTCGCGTCACGGCACTGCACCGAGGTGTAGATGCTGTAGCCGTTGTCGCCGGAGGCGTCGACGGCCGCGAGGTTCTCGTACGCCGCGACCAGCGGCTCGGCCTTCTTGTTGTTGACGTACGCCGCGAACGCCTGGGCGAGCGTGGGCCAGTAGCCGTTGTAGTAGCCGCCGGGCAGGAAGGTGTCCTCCAGCTCGGCCGCGCCCACCTTGCCGCCGGCGGGCTTCTTCGCGAGCTCCGCCTGCATCGCGTACCACTTGGCCTCGATCTTGGCCGGGTCGGTGCCGAGCTTGTACGTCGAGTTGTACTTGGCGACCCACGCCATGAAGGCCTGGTGGCGGTCCTCGAAGGCGTAGTCCTGGGCGATGTTGTCGTCGTACCAGACGCCGGTCGGGTCGACGATCGAGTCCAGGACGAGACGGCGCACCCGCTGCGGGTAGAGCTTCGCGTAGACCGCGCCGAGGTAGGTGCCGTACGAGTAGCCGAAGTAGTTGATCTTCGGTGCGCGCAGGGCCGTGCGGATCGAGTCCATGTCCTTCACGGCGTTGACCGTGTTGATGTAGGGCAGGACGTCCTTGTACTTCGTGCGGCACGCGGCGGCGAAGGACTTGGCGCGGTCGAGGTTGGCCTTCTCGATCGCGGGGGTGCTCGGCACGGACTGCGGCCGCACCGGGTTGAAGTGCCCCGGCTTGCAGTCCAGGGCGGGCTTGCTCGCCCCGACGCCCCGGGGGTCGAAGCCTATGACGTCGTACTGCGCCGCCACCGCCTTGGGCAGCGACGAGGCGACGAATCCGGCGAGGGTGAGGCCGCTGCCGCCGGGGCCGCCGGGGTTGACCAGCAGCGGGCCCTGGTACGTCCTCGCGGTGTGCGGCACGCGGGTCAGCGCCAGGGTGATCTGCTTGCCGCGCGGTTTCGCGTAGTCGAGCGGCACCTTCAGCGACGCGCACTGGAGCGTCGGGTGGTCGTCCGTTCCGCACTTCTTCCAAGTCACCTGCGGCACACTCGGGATGCCCGCGGACTGCGACACACTCGCGTCGGCGGGGCCGGCCGTGAGCGTCCCGGCCAGTACGACGGTGGCGCCGCACAGCACGGCTGCGCTTTTTCTCATGAAGTTCTCTCAGAACGTGAGGGGGGTCGAGGACCGCGGAGTTCACGGTCCATGCCGCATCGTTCCGGAAGAACGCGTACGCATGAAGGTCGTTGGACTAAAAACTTGACCCAATATGGAGCGTCGGCGTGAGCAACCCGCGTACAACGCTTGGTTCTTGCCCCGACGTTCCGCCGGGGAGGATCGCATTTTGTGATGGCGACGGGGAGCGTCACTGTGTCTGGTCACACAGGGCGCGGAGCGCCCTTAGGGTCACCGGTGAAGCCGGGTAAGGCGAAGGCGTGTGCCTGTGTTCGCTGGTCGTGGTGACTGTGGCGCGATGAGGGCACGGGTGTGCGTATGTCGCACCACGTACGGTCTCGCCAGGCAGCCTGAGCCAGAAATCCCCTCGCCATCGAGGAAGGGAGCAGTCAATGTTCGTCAAGATCTGTGGCCTGAAGACCGAACGGGACGTCGACACGGCCGTCGAGGCGGGCGCCGACGCCATCGGTTTCGTCTTCTCGGACAGCCCGCGCCGTGTGGACGTCTCCACGGCCGCGCGGTTGGCCCGCCGGGTGCCGGAGCGCGTTCTGACGGTGGGTGTGTTCCGCGGCGAACCTCTGAGCGACGTTCGGGCGTTGGCCGACGAGTCCGGGATTCGCGCCGTGCAGGTGCACGGGCCTGAGGACCGTGCCTACTACGACGGATTGGCGGCGGGGGGACGGACCCTCATCCGGGCCACGGCCTTCGGTGAACACGCGCCCCGTTTCGGTGAGTTGGGCGAGGACATGCTCCTCCTCGACGCCCCCGTGCCGGGCTCCGGCGTCGCCTGGGACTGGTCCTGCAAGTCGCTCGCCGCTCCCGGTGAGAAGTGGCTCCTCGCGGGGGGCCTCAGCCCCGCCAACGTGCGGGAGGCCGTGGCCGCCACGCGGCCTTGGGGCGTCGACGTGTCCAGCGGGGTGGAGAGCAGCCGGGGCGTCAAGGACCCGGAGCTGATCACGGAGTTCGTGGCGGCGGCCCGCGCCGCCGGGTGAGCCCGGGTGTCGGACGGCCGCGCCGTGGCCCGGGCCCCGGGCGTCAGGTCGCGCGCAGGCGGGCGGCCAGCAGGGTGACGTCGTCCTCCGCGGGCCCGTACACCAGGCGGGCGAGGACGGTGTCGAGGACGTCCTCCAGTGGGGCGGCCACTTCGAGGCTGAGGTCGGTCAGGCGCCGCAGCGAGGCGTCGATGTCCGCCCGGCGCTGTTCCACCAGACCGTCCGAGTAGAGCAGGAGCACCTCTCCGGGCGGCAGCGGCACGGTCACCGCCTCGTGCCCTCCCAGGTCGGTCCCCAGAGGGGGGCCCGGTGTGACCGGGACGAGTCCGGCGGTGGCCTCGCGGCGCAGCAGGACCGGCGGGGGATGGCCCGCGCTGGAGACGGTGCAGGTCCCGGAGGCGGGGTCGACCAGGGCCAGCAGGCAGGTGGCCACCCGGTCGACCCCGATGCTCGCCACCCGGTGGTCCGCCTCCGCCAGGATCTCGTCGACGGGCGCGCTGGAGACGGCCAGCGTGCGCAGCAGCGACCGGTAGTGGCTCATCGCGACGGCCGCCGTGAACCCGTGGCCCATCACGTCCCCCACGACCTGGAGGGTGCGGCCGCACGGCAGGGCGATCGAGTCGCACCAGTCCCCGCCGACCAGGGCGCGCCGCCCCGCCGGCAGATAGCGGGAGGCCACCTCGATGTCAGGGTGCGGGCTGCCCGGCTCGGACAGCAGCGCGCGCTGCAGCTCCAGGGCCATGGTGTGCTCGAAGGTGTACTGGCGGGCGTTGTCTATGGCGACGACGGCCCGGGCGGCCAGGTCCTGCGCCACGATCACGTCCTCGTTCGTGAAGGGCGCCGAGTCCCCGGACCTGAACAGGTAGACGACACCGATCGGATGCCCCTTGGTCGGCAGCGGCACGAGGAGCACGGAGTGGATCTCCGCGGCGCGGATCACCTCCAGGTTGAACCGGGTCTGCACCACCTTGAGCAGGACATCGTCCGTGACGAGGTTCCCCACCCAGGGGCGGCCCGTGTCCATGCACCGCCGGGTGTGGGAGTCGCGTGGGACGTCGAAGTAGTCGCCTTCCTTGGCGATCAGCCCGAGGCGACGGAGGATGTCGATGCGTCCCGCTGCGGCCGTGATGCGCAGGCGTACGAGACTGTGGGCGGGCGGCGGCGCGTCGTCGGTCTCCTCGTCCAGCGTCCACACGGACGCCATGTCGGCCAGCGTCGGTACGACGAAGTCGGCCAGTTCGGCGCAGGTCGTGTCGACCTGGAGCGTGGTGCCGATCCGCGTGGCGGCCGTGTCGAGCATCGCCAGCCGCTGGTGCGCCTTCTCCAGGTCGTCCATGTACTGCCGCATCCCGCTCACCTCGACCGCGACGCCGCACAGGCCGAGCGTCCGCCCCTCGGCCTCGATGCGGTGGTAGACGGCGCTCCACTGCCGGTGGGTGAACGGTGAGCTGTTCCACGTCGTGCCGGTGACGGACAGCGCGCGGGGCCGTCCGTCGTTGAGGACCATGCGCAGCACCTCGTCGGAGCGGTGCATCCCCGGCAGCACCTCGGACATGGTCCGCCCGTGGAACGTCGAGGCCTCCACCCCGCTCATCCGGGCCATGGCGGAGTTCACGTACCGGTAGCGCAGCCGCTCGTCCATCACGGCCACGGCGGCCGGCGTACCGTCGAGGATGCTCCGCAGGAGCCGGTATTCGTGCGCCTGCTCGACCAGGTGCTCGGGCGCGTCCCTCAGGGCGGACAGCAGTAAGTCCTCGGCGCCCGAGAAGAGCCAGTGGGGTGGAGGTCGGTCAACGTCCACGCCGAATCCTCCTCAGCCGCACCTTGACGAGGCCGTGCCACGCTCCAGTCTGGCTCAGGGGGCCGGGCCGCGCACCCGCAGGACGATGTCCACGTCTTCGGACGGCCCGGCCGTCGGCGCCCTCACGGCTGAGCAGGTGTCAGCCTGCTTGCCGCTGCTCCCGCAATTCGTGGACGGTGGCGGTCAGGGTGCCGTCCTGCTGTTCGTAGTGGGACAGGGCGAGGCCGAGACCGAAGAAGGTGGGGGCCCATTCGCCCACGAAGATGCCCCACCGGTCGGCGCGGTCGAGCCCGGTGCCGGGTTCGGCCTTCAGGCTGCCGAACCAGCTGACGACGCTGAGGCCGATGGAGGTGAAGGCGGCCACGTAGGCGTGCTCGCTGCGGACACCCATCTTGTGCATCTTCTCGATGATCATGGAACTCTCCCGTTCGCGTGCCGGTGCCTCAGCAGGCGCTGAGTACTTCCGCGAGTGACCCTTTCGACCGGAAGAAATCACTTTCAGGAATTTTGCCTGGATTATCGATTTATGCGCTCTTCGTGGTACTCGGTGAGGCACCATGCAGACCTTTCTGCCCCATCCCGACTTCAGGGCCTCCGCGCTCGTCCTGGACCGACGCCGCCTCGGCAAGCAGCGGGTCGAGGCGTTGCAGGTCCTGCGTGGCCTCGTCGTGCCCGGCTACGGATGGCGTCGGCATCCGGCCGTGCGGATGTGGGCCGGATACGAGGAGGCGCTGGTCCGCTACGGCCTGGAGATCTGCAAGGTGTGGCGTGAGCAGGGCCACCAGGACAGCTGCGCGGCCACCCTTGTCGCGGACCTGGCCACGGTCCGCCCGCGCGCGCCGATCCGTGAGCAGGCGCTGCTGGCAGCCGCCGGGGAACTGCCTTCCTGGCTCGGCGACCGCGCCTTCCACCGCAGCCACCGGTCCGCACTGGTGCGCAAGGACCCGGCCACCTACGCACCGCTCTTCCCCGGCGTTCCGGACGATCTGCCGTACGTCTGGCCGACGACGGACCGGGGAGCGAGCGGGTGACGTCCGGCGTACGCGGCGCGCGACCGGTGAGGCGCCGGGCCGTCGCCGGCCCGGCGCCTCACGTGTCGGCGGATGCGGAGGTCAGCGGCGCAGGGCGCCGATGTGGTCGACGCGGTCGCTCACGCCGTTGCGGAGTTCGCCCAGCGTCGTGCCGGACGGGGCGACCTTGGGCGTGGAGGACGGCGGCTGGGTCTCGTCCGCGCAGGTCGTGCCGCGGGCCGGAACCTTCAGGTCCACCAGGTAGCTCGTGATCGCGTCCGTCGCGCACACGCTGCGGTTCAAGGCGGTGTGCCCCTCGGCCTCGAAGGTGAGCAGACGGCCGTTGTCGAGCCGGTGGGACAGCGCCACCGCGTCCTGGTACGGGGTGTCCGGGTCGCCGGTGTTGCCGATGACGAGGATCGGAGCCGAGCCCTTCGCGCGGTAGGAGCCCTCGTAGCGGCTGGTGTGCTCGCCGGTCCACTGGGCGCAGGCCGTGGCGTGCTGGTGGTCGTAGGTCGGCGGGCCGTACGCCATCGCCGGGCCGAGCAGCGGCGCCAGCTTGGCGTTCTTCGTGACCTGGCGCTTCAGGAGGGCCGGGTCACTCGGGTAGTCCTTGTCGACGCACTCGACGACCACGTTCGGGTTGAGGAAGTCGAAGCTCGCCGGGGACGGCGGCCGCAGCAGGAAGGAGGTGTTGTCGCGCTGCTGCGCCTTGCGCAGGGCCTCGCCGAACGAGGGCCAGATGACCTTGCCCGTGTTGATGTTGAACATCAGACGGTAGACGAGGGTGTAGCCGTTGGCCTGACCGCCGTTGGCAGTCGGCACCGGGTTGGCGTCCAGGTCGGCCTTCAGCTTCTCGAACGCCCCACGCGGGTCGCCGTCACCGAAGCCGCAGGTGGCCTGGTCGGCCTTGCACCAGTCGAGGAAGCGGCTCATCGCGCCGTCCAGGGCCAGGTACTGGGGCCGGTCGTACTTGTACGGCTTGTAGGAGTAGTGCACCGGGTCGTACGCGCCGTCGAGCGCCAGGGCGCGCACCCGGTCCGGGAACATGGAGGCGTAGACGGTGCCGATGTAGGAGCCGAACGAGCGCCCGTAGTAGGTGAGTTGGTCCTCGCCGAGCGCCTGGCGCAGCAGGTCGATGTCACGGGCGACGTACGCGGTGCCCACGTACGGCAGCATCTCGCCCGCGTTGTCCTGGCAGGCCTTGTCGAAGTCGGCGGCCTGGCGCACGGCCGGCTCGTAGGCGTCCGGGCCGGGCACGCCCTTGGCCGCGGTGACGGCCTGGGTGTACGTCGCGTCGTCCCAGCACTGGACCTGGGAGCTGCGTCCGACACCGCGGACGTCGTAGCCGAAGACGTCGAACGAGTCGCGCAGGGCGGCCGGCAGGTCCGCGTAGTTGCCGCGGACGAAGTCCACACCGGAGTTGCCCGGGCCGCCGGGCTGGAGGAAGAGGGTGCCCTTCTTCTTCGACTGGTCCGCGGCCTTCCTGCGTATCACCGCGAGGGTGATGGCCTTGCCCTGCGGTTCGCGGTAGTCCAGCGGCACCTGGGCGTTCGCGCACTCGAAGCCGCCCTGGCAGTCCGACCAGGCGAGGGTCGGCACGGGCGGCTCCTCGGGCGGCGGCTGGGTCGCCTGGGCGGTCAGCGCCCCTGTTCCGGCGAGGACGAGTGCGGTCACCGCGGCCGCGGTGACCCTCAGAGGCGTGAAACGTCTCGTACTCAATGCGTGTTTTCCCCTCGGGTCGATGAGCTGTCAAGACCCCCGTCTTGAAGCCCAGTTCGGGGGCATGTCTAGCTCAACCCGAGGGGAAATGGGAATGGGCGGGCTCTTGTGGACGTCCCTTTGCTCGATCTCTCCACTACCCGGCGGTAGTTCGCACGGGCGCCACCTGCCCGAGGGGGCGCTCTACGTGTCCGTGTAGCCGATGTCCCCGATGGTCCATGCGCTCACGTCGGCCAGGGCGACGCGGTACATGCCGCCCGTGTCGGGGATGCCCATGTTGCCCTGGAGGATGCGGGCGAGGTGAAAGTGCAGGTGTGTGGGACGTTGGCCCTGCGGTGATCCGGAGTCGTGGTCCCGCGCGGTGAACGCGGCGGCGAACGGTGCCAGTTGACTGGAGTCCCGCAGCACCTCCGCCACCCGCTCCTTCCACAGGGCTTCCGGGGCGAGCCGGCCCGTGATGACGGCTCCGGGGACCACGACGGTGAGGGACATCTGACTGCTGTGCTTCGACTCCACCATCGTGGCAATGCCGACGAGCAGCTCATCAGGGTGCGACATGGACGAGGAGCCTACCGTTTCTAGAGGCTGAGCGGGAGTGAGTCCTGTTGCCAGGGCTCACGCTCAGCCGGACGCCCCGGACGGTGTTGGGCGTTCTGGTCGACCGCGTTCGCTCCGCGTCCGGCGCGTACGGATCGTGTCCGTGGTCCGGGAACGCGGGGGCGGCTTCCCTCGCACCCTGGGGTGCCTGGTCGGGCCTGGACGGTCCGATGCCCCTGCTCATCACTCCGGTGAGCAGGGGGCGGTGCCGTCCGTCGCCGGACCGAATACCCCAGGTGGTCGGCATTGGTGTCGACACCGACCAAACCCGCCGCGCGGGCCGTGGCCAGGGGGACGGTCTGGACCGGGGGAATCGTCCAGGAGGCGGTCAGGTACCAGCGGCCCCGCACCGTGTCTTCGTGGATGCGGTAGGCAACCGCCCGATGAGTGGCGACCCGGTCGCGCCACTGCTCGCCCCGGTGCGCGAAGCCCACCCGGGCGGACAGCACGTACCGGCCGTGCGACGCGTTCGCCAGGTGCGCCAGCGGCGCGGGAAGCTTGATCGAGACCTCGCCGTCCGGGGTGACGCGGATGGTCTCGTTGCCGTACCGCTTGCCGGACTCGCCGTCCGCCTGGAGGAAGCGGCGTTCGGCCTGCCACCGCTCGCGCCACTGCTCCTCGGCGAGCTGCGCCGTGTCCAGGTGGTGGCGGGTGTTCAGCAGCCGCTTCCCGCCGCGCACCACATGCACGCGCCCGGCCTCACGCCCGGCCTGGGCCGCCTCCAACCGGTCTGCGAGGACGTGCAGGCGGCGCTTGGCATGCCACTCCCGCTTGCTGCGGTAACCGCCCGGCGCCCGTTTGCTGCCCTTCTCCCCCACCGGGAGGGACAGCCGGTGCGCGATCATCCTGACGCCCGCTTGCAGGCTCTGGATGTGGGCGAGCTGTCCGCGGCGGGCCAGCGCCCACTGATCGTGCGTGGCCTTCGTGATCGACCCGGCCCAGCGCGAGGACGACTGCGGGGTGAGGGTGCGCTTGCGCTCCGCCCACTGGCCGCTGTCATGCTCCAGCCCGGCCGCGCACCGCGCCTTGAGATCCCGGGCAGCCAGCGTGCCCAGGTGGTCACCGATCAGACGCAGTACCTGCTCGTCCCTGGCCGTCAGCTGCCTGAGCCGGTCACGGACCGCCACTCCCGAGGGGCCGGGAACCACGAACGGCACCGCCAACTCCCGCACCCCGCCCATCCCCTCACCCCCGCCTCACGCCAGCCGAAGACCCCGTCACCCCGCCCAACGACCACCACCGGCAAAGGTCACACACTCGACAAACAAACTCCCATTCCCTTCCAGGGGTCGCAGCCGCACATACCACCGCGCCCGGCACTCACCCATACATGCCAGAACACACTCATGCGCCGTCACACGACAGCAGTTCACACCCCCGGCAGGGCCGCCGTGTCCTCATCGGCACCCTGCCGGGGGCCCTCTGTTTACGGCCGACGTGGGATCGAGGACTGGTCGGCGCCTGCCGTCAGCCGCCCACGTACCAGCTGAATCCGCCGTTGCTGGCGGCGACGGCCAGCAGGACGAGCCAGAGCACGACGTCGACGATGCCCAGGATGATGCCGGCCTTCGCCATGCCGCCGCCGTTCCTCCCGGCCGCCTGGCGGCGGGCGACGGCGCCGAAGACGATGGCCAGCGGGCCCAGGACGATGTTCAGTAGGAACAGTCCGACGATGCCGCAGACCAGGCTCGCGATGGCCATGCCGTTGGTGCGCGATCCGGAGGACGCGGCAGAGGAACTGCCGTAACTCGCCATTGGACACTCCCGGTTGACGTGCGTGCGGACCGAATGTCCACACGCCCTTTGCCTTTCCGTTACAGCCGCGAGTGCCCCGCCGGGGCGGTCCCATGTCAGGGACTCATCGAAAGCAGCCGCCGCCCGGTTCGCCTGGACCGCCCACCCGGTGGCTTCAGTCCTGCGGCTTGCTGATGTTGACCATCCACGGGATGCCGAACCGGTCCGTGCACATGCCGAACACGTCGCCCCACATCTGCTTCTCGAGGGGGACGGACACCGAGCCGCCGGTGGACAGCTTCTCCCAGTAACCGCGCAGTTCGGCGTCGTCCTCGCCGCTCAGGCTCACGGAGAAGTTGTTGCCGGGGTCGTGCCGGGTGCCGGGCGGGGCGTCGGCGCCCATGAGGGTGAAACCGCTCGGCGTCTCCAGCGTGCCGTGCATGATCTTGTCGGCCTCCGGGGCGTCCTGCCGGCCGAAGGCGCCGTACGTGTTGAGGCTCAGGTCGCCGCCGAAGACCTCCCGGTAGAACTCCATCGCCTGCCGGGCGTCACCGTCGAAGCTGATGTACGGGTTGAGTCGCGAGGCCATCAGAACCTCCCAGAAGGGGGCAAAGGGTCATTAGTGCGGAGACTAGACCGCGGCACTGACGACGGCACCCGGAGCGGCTCGTCCGTAGGTCTCAGTCCTGCGTCGCCTCGCTCGCCGCGCGGCGGTACTCCGCGTTGATGCGCTGGGCTTCCTCGAGCTGGTCCTCGAGGATGACGATGCGGCAGGCCGCCTCGATCGGCGTGCCCTGGTCGACGAGTTCGCGGGCGCGGGCGGCGATCCGCAGCTGATAGCGCGAGTACCGGCGGTGCCCGCCCTCGGAGCGGAGCGGAGTGATCAGACGGGCTTCCCCGACGGCCCGGAGGAAGCCGGGCGTGGTGCCGAGCATCTCGGCGGCCCGGCCCATCGTGTACGCCGGGTAGTCGTCGTCGTCCAGCCGACCGTCGAGCGGACTGTCTGCCGTCATGTCACCTCGTCATGCAAACGTCTCGGAGCCGTGGCGCGCCCTACGGCACTCCACGGCCCCGATTCAACACCATCGGCCGACCCCGCTATGGAACCGGCCTTACGTGCTGTCCTGACGTCGGCTTGTCCTGCCCGTCCTCATACGTCCGGGTGAACGGCGCCGCCGAGCGCTTCCGACGCGGTCAGGTACGGAGAGGCGGCTTCCAGAGGCGTGGCCTCGGGGTGGGGGTGGCAGGTGAACCCGAGACGGGTCATGGCCCGGACGACCTCGCCGCTGGTGAAGTCACGGCGGTCCTGCCGGGTGATGACCGCGCCCACCTGCTTGACGGGGTAACGGCGACGGCCGATGGTCACGGACTCACCGGTGATGGACTCGGGCGTGACGCCCTTCATCGAGTCCAGCACCCCGTCCTTGGTCAGGTCGAACGGGTATCGGGCGATGACACAGCGCATGATGCCTCACAGGGGGGAGGGGGACGAGCGGGCTTTCCGGGTACGGCCGCGACGGCTCTGTGAAGAAGACGACGGAGACGACGCAGAAGACGCAGAAGACTGAGCAGACGCAGACGGCTGGGAAGAGCGAGACGCCTGCGAAGAGCGAGACTGCTGCGAAGAGCGAGACGCCTGCGACGAACGAGACGTCTGCGACGAACGAGACGACTGCGAAGACCGAGACGGCTTCGCGGAAGCCGCCCGGCGCGGGCGTGCCACCGTCGTCGGCACGTTGATGACGACCGGGACGCCGGAAGGGGCCTGGGCGCCGGTGATGCGGCTCAGTGCCTCCTCACCGGACCGTACGGGGGTGACCTGTGGGGTGATGCCCGCCGACGTCATCAGCCGGGTCATGTCGCGCCGCTGGTCGGGGGTGACCAGCGTGACGACGGTGCCGGACTCGCCGGCCCGGGCCGTACGGCCGCCGCGGTGCAGGTAGTCCTTGTGGTCGCCGGGCGGATCCACGTTGACGACCAGGTCGAGGCTGTCGACGTGGATGCCGCGTGCCGCGACGTTGGTCGCGACCAGCACCGTCACGTCCCCGCTCTTGAACTGGGCTAGGGTCCGGGTGCGTTGCGGCTGAGACCGGCCGCCGTGCAGGGCGGCGGCGCGGACGCCGCTGCGCAGGAGGTGCTTGGTCAGCCGGTCCACCCTGTGCTTGGTGTCCAGGAACATGATGACGCGGCCGTCGCGTGCCGCGATCTCGGTGGTCGTCTGCTGCTTGTCCGCCTCGTGCACGTGCAGGACGTGGTGCTCCATGGTGGTGACCGCGGCCGCCGACGGGTCGACGGAGTGGACCACCGGGTCGGTGAGGTAGCGGCGGACCAGGCGGTCGACGTTGCGGTCCAGCGTGGCCGAGAACAGCAGCCGCTGTCCGTCGGCTCGCACCTGGTCCAGCAGGGCGGTGACCTGGGGCATGAAGCCCATGTCGGTCATCTGGTCGGCCTCGTCGAGGACGGTGATGTCCACGTCGTCCAGCCGGCAGTCGCCCCGGTCGATGAGGTCCTTGAGCCGCCCCGGTGTCGCGACGACGACCTCCGCGCCGCTCTGCAGCGCGCGGGCCTGCCTGCCGATCGACATCCCGCCGACCACGGCCGTCATCCGCAGCCGCACGGCGCGGGCGTACGGAGTGAGCGCGTCGGTGACCTGCTGGGCGAGTTCGCGGGTGGGGACGAGGATCAGAGCCAGCGGCTGCCGTGGCTCGGCGCGTCGGCCCGTCGTACGGGCCAGTACCGCGAGGCCGAACGCGAGGGTCTTGCCCGACCCGGTGCGGCCGCGGCCGAGCACGTCACGTCCGGCGAGGGAGTTCGGCAGGGTCGCTCCCTGGATGGGGAACGGCACGGTCACGCCTTCGTGGCCGAGTGCGGTCAGCAACGGCGTCGGCAGGTCGAGGTCTTCGAACGACTCGACGGCCGGCAACGCGGGCGTCAGCGTCTTCGGCGGGGTGAACTCACCCTGGGGCGGGGCCTGTCGGCGTCCCTGACCCGAGCGTCCCGCGGTACGGGGTGCGCGGGATTTGGTGGTGGCGCGGGCAGTGCGCGCATGACTCATGGGAACCTTCCTTGACGCGGCACGTGTCAAGGAATTCCCGGAGCGGTGGAGCGGCGCGGAGAATCGCGAGAACGAGCCGAAAACTATAAGGGCCGTAATCCTCTTGGGGCGCCCTGAAACGCAGCGAGCCGGGGCCCGCACCCCAAGGTGCGGGCCCCAGCTGCGAAAGATGTGTCAGTCCCGGTGTCAGGCGGGAATGATGTTCTCGGCCGTCGGGCCCTTCTGACCCTGCGCGATGTCGAACGACACCTTCTGGCCCTCCTGCAGCTCACGGAAGCCCTGGGTGGCGATGTTCGAGTAGTGGGCGAAGACGTCGGGGCCGCCGCCGTCCTGCGCGATGAAGCCGAAGCCCTTTTCCGAGTTGAACCACTTCACGGTTCCAGTAGCCATTTTGTTTCTCCTTCGGGGCGGTGTTCGGAAGCCGCCCTGTGCGGTCTCCGGTCGCCGTGATGATCACCCGTCGGAAAAATCTTCTGGGAACCACAACTGCAACTGGCATCGACAGTAGCACGCTGCGATCGTCCGGACGCGGTGAACAATTTCACCCTGTCGGCGGGAAGAAGAACATTCATCGCGCGCCGCGGCACTTTCTCATCCCGTCACGACAGATATTGCTCCGCCCCGACCGCACATATCCCGGCCGGAAGTCAGCTGACCTGGGCCGCGATGGTTCGCGCGCACACCAGGGACTCGGTGTGCGTCGTGTCCACCTCCAGGTCGTAGTACACGCCTTCGTGTACCACGTCCGCCTGCAGGGCGGCCATCCCCTGGACCCGGTCTCCTCGTGCGACCTCACGGCCCGAGGCGACCGCGCTCTCGCATCTGACGCCGACCCACAGTACGGGCAGTTCGCCCAGAGCCTTCCGCCACCGTTGCTGGGACGCGGCTCCGCCGAGGAAGACGTCGTCGACGATGACCCGGGCACCGGCCCGGGCCGTCGCCGCGACGCCCTCCACCCAGGCCGCGTCCAGCGCCCGGAAGTCCGCCCCGACGCTTACCCCGCCGTCCGCGGTGAAGGTGATCCCCCCGTCCGCCCCCTGCATCCTCGCGGGCAGAGCCTCGACGAACGCGTCGACCCCGAACGCCAGCCACGGATGAGGCAGTACGGCCTGCAGGCACCGTACGATCCCCGACTTCCCCGAGCTGGAACCACCGTTGAGAATGATCATCCGAGTCGTCACCGGGTCACAGTAAGGGCCCTGCGAGTTCGGCCGCGCGGGCTTTGTTCGCCCTCAGTGCCCCAGCCCCGCGCCCCCGTCGACCGGGATCACCGCGCCGCGCACACAGCCCGCGCCGGCCAGGAACGCCACCGCGTCGGCGACCTCGTCGGGGTGGGCCGGGCGGCCGGCCGGGGTGCGGTCGAGGAGGGCGCGGCGCTGCTGCTCGGTGAGCGCGCGGGCCATGTCCGTCTCGGTCAGGCCGGGGGCCACCACGTTGCAGGTGATGTCCCGGGGGCCGAGTTCGTGGGTCAGCGACCGGGCGAAACCGACCAGCCCGGCCTTCGCCGCGGCGTAGTTGGTCTGCCCGGGGGCGCCGTGCAGGGCCGCCGTGGAGGAGATGAGGACGATACGGCCATGACCCTGCGCGAGCATTCCGCGCACCGCGCGCCGGGCGACCCGGAAGGCACCGGTGAGGTTGGTGTCGATGACGGAGGTGAAGTCCTCCTCGCTCATCCGCGCCAGCAACCGGTCCTGGGCGGCGCCCGCGTTGGCGACCAGGACGGTGACCGGGCCGTGGGCGGCCTCGGCCTCCTCGAAGGCGCGGTCGACCTGCTGACTGTCCGTCACATCGCATCGTACGGCGAGGAGATTCTCGTCGGCGGGCGGCTCCTCACCGCGGTAGGTCACCGTGACCCGGTCTCCCGCCGTCGCGAAGCGGCGGGCTATGGCCAGCCCGATCCCCCTGTTGCCCCCGGTCACGAAGACCGACCGGGCCGTCGCCGTTCGTGCGCTCGTCCCTGCCACTGTCGTCCCCTACCTTTCCGCTTCCCTCTCCGCTGTGGACATCCCGAACCCGCAGCCCCACCACGGCCACGAGGAACCCGACGAAGGCCAGTACGGCGGTCGCGAGCGTCGCCGCGTACATCGCGTCGAGGAAGGCGCGGTCGGCGGTGGCCGCAAGCTCCGGCAGGCGTAGCGAACCGGCCAGTGAGCGGGCCGCCTCGGCCGAGGAGCGGGCCTGGTCCGCCGCGTCGGCCGACAGTCCCCGCGCGTCACCGGGCAGGGTGGCGTCCGCCATCCGCTCCCGGTACACGGCGGAGAGGATCGAGCCGGCCATCGCCACCCCGAGCGTGCCGCCCACCTGCCGGGTGACGCTGTTGACGGCCGATCCGGCGCCCGCGAGCTGGGGCGGCACCTCCCTCATCATCACGGCCGTCACCGGGGTGCCGACCAGGCCCATGCCGAAGCCCTGCACCCACAGCAGCGCGGCGACGACCGCGAGCGGGGTGCCCGCGTCGAACCACAGATAGCCGACGTACGTGGCCGCCGTGGCCAGGACCCCGGCGGCGACCGTCCACCGGGCCGACAGCAGCCTGCTCACCGCCGGGGACGCCTGACTGCCCAGGACGATGCCGACGGCGGCGGCGATCATCACGGTTCCGGCGTCGGCGGGGGAGAGCCCGCGGGGCCCCTGGAGATAGAAGGCCGCGTAGAACAGGTGCGCGGCCAGCGCCATGAACGCGATCAGCAGCACCACGCTCCCGGCCGAGAACCCGGGCTGCCGGAAGAGCCGCACGTCCAGGCTGGGTGTCGGGGACCGGCGCTGACCGGCCACGAAGACCGCGAGCAGGGCGCCGCCCAGGGCGAGGGGCAGCAGGACGTGTGCCCCGTACCAGCGCTGTCCGCTGCCGAGCTCGATGATCCCGTAGACCACACCGCCGAGACCGAGGACCGACCACGCGAGGCCCGGCAGGTCGAGCACCCTGCGTCCGGGGCCCTTCAGCGCGGGCACCACGGCCACCACCCCGGCCAGGCACAGGGCCACGATCGGCACGTTGACCAGGAACACCGAGCCCCACCAGAAGTGACTGAGCAGCGCCCCGCCCACGACCGGGCCGACGGCGACGCCCAGGCCGCTGGACGAACTCCAGATCGCGATGGCCCGGGTGCGTTTCTCCTGCGGGGTGCTCTGCACGATGACCGACAGGGTCGCGGGCATCAGCAGCGCGCTGCCCGCACCCATGAAGGCGCGCGCCACGATCAGCCAGGCCGGGCTCCCCGCGAACGCGCCCGCGCCGGAGGCGGCGCCGAACAGCGCCAGCCCGGCGACGAGCGTGGTCCGCGGGCCGAAGCGGTCGGCGAGCGCGCCGCCCGCGAAGAGGGTGCCGGCGAAGACCAGGGTGTAGGCGCTCGCCACCCACTCCAGTTCCGCCGGGGTCGCGCCCAGGCCCTCGGCCGGATCGGCCAGCGTGGTGACCGCGACGTTGAGGACCGAGGTGTCCAGCCAGATCAACATCTGGGCACAGACGACGACCAGCAGGACGGGCCACGAACGGTGCCCGTTGTGTCCCGTCATCCCCGCCCCAGCCCCTCCCGCCAGCTCGGCCGCCGCGGCTTCCAGCCCAGCGCCGTACGGGCCCGGTCGTTGGCCGCTCCGCGTGCCGTGGTCAGCTGATGGGCCATGAACCAGCCGAACAGCCGGGGCGCGAGGGCTGCCGGGATCGTGCGCGGGGGCGGCGCGCCGAGCGCGTGGGCGTAGTGCGGCAGCCACTGCGCGGCCGCGGCCGGCTCGTCGTCCGTGATGTGGAAGCGGCCGGTGGCCTCCGACTCGACGGCCGCCACGGCCGCCCCCACGGCGTCCTCCACATGCAGGAACGACGTGACGCCGGCCCCGCCCTCGGGCAGCGGGAACCTCCCGGCCAGCACCCGCTGCCCGGTCCCGCCGGTACGGGCGTACGCCGTCCCGGGGCCGTACAACGTGCCGTAGCGCAGCACCACCCCCGCGAGGCCGCCGCCCGTCACCCGGCGCTCCAGCTCGGCGACCGCCCGCACGGTGGCGGCCCAGCCGGGGTCCGGGGCGTCCACGTACAGCGGCGCGTCCTCGTCGAGGACCCAGGGCCCGGCCGGGGCCGCGGCGAAGGCGACGGACTGCGCGACCAGCCGCCGCGCACCGGCCGCGCGGGCCGCCTCGACCAGGTGCGCGGTGCCCTCGGTGCGCAGCCGCGCGGTCCGCGCGAAGGCTTCCGGAGGGTCGTCGCGCAGCAGGCGCAACGCCGACAACTGGTGGACGACCACCTCGGGCCGTGCGGCCGTCACCGCCGCCAGCACGGCCTCGCGGTCGAGGGCGTCGGCGACCACGACCCCGTCCGCCTCCGGAGCCCGCGAGGCCTCCCGCACCAGCGCGCTCACCTCGTGGCCCCGCGCCCGCAGCGCGCCCACCAGCGGATGCCCGACCACTCCCGTGGCCCCGGCGACCAGTACCCGCACGGCTCAGTCCCCTCTCTCCGGAGTGACCGGAGCGACCGGGGCCACCCGCATCAGCAGGCGGCACGCCTGGTCGCCGTCCTTCAGGCAGCTCTCGGCCCGGTTCTCCGTCAAAGTCACGCCGAGTCCCTCGGACCAGCCCGCGTGGATGGCGGTGCACGGGCAGCGGTAGCCCTCCAGCGAACCGGCCATCCGCACCATCGTGACGGCGAAGTTCCGCTTCAGGGTGAGCACGATCAGATCGTCGTCCTCGACCTCGGTGGAGGCGTTGCGCAGTTCCGGCGGGAACATCCGGTCGCCGCAGTCGTCGTAGCGGCGGCGCAGCTCCTCCAGGTCCTTGCGGGTGTCACCGGTGTCGGGGAGCGGGCCGGACAGCCGGCCGACGCGCTGCCCGACGTGCAGGGCGATCTTGCGCAGCGCCTCGGCGTTGATCTCGTTCGCGATCTCCTGCCCGAACCGCGCGGCCACCCCCTGGTACCAGTTGGCGTCGTGCTGCCACCACAGCCGGTACGCCTCACCGGCCCGGGCGGATTGGGTGCTCATGCCTGCTCCTTGGAGGTGAACCGGTCGCGCATCACGCGTTTGAGGACCTTGCCGGTGGCGCCCTTCGCCACGTCGTCGGGCTTCATGAGCAGGGCGCGGGTGACCGGGGGGAGACCCGCGGCCGTGAGGGAGGCGTTGACCCGCTCGGTCCACCCACCGTCGTCACCGCGCCCGTCCGCGAGCTGGAGCAGCGCGTACGCCTCGGCCTGACCGTCGCCGTCCCAGTCGGCCCGTACGCCGTCCGGTGCGACGCCGACGATCGTGCAGTCGGCCAGCTCGGGCAGCTCGGCCAGCAGGAGTTCCTCGGTGCGGGTGCTGAAGACGATCCCGGCCCGGGTGCGGACGGCGTCCGCGGCCCGGTCCAGGTGGTAGAAGTTGCCGTCCTCGTCCTGGCGGGCGAGGTCGCCGGTGAGCCAGTAGCCGCCGAGCCGCATCCGGTTCCAGGTCAGCGAGTCGTTCCAGTAACCGGGCGTCAGCGTCGGTGACTTCAGCCCGAGGCGGCCGGTCCGCCCGGGCGGCAGCGGGGTGCCGTCCTCGGCGAGCACGGCGGCCTCGGCGAAGCTGATCGGCTTGCCGACGCAGCGCGAGTAGGCCGAGGTGTCCTTGGTGTGCCGGTTGTGGAAGACGGAGTAGCCCGCCTCCGACGAGCCGAGCCCGTCCACGAAGACCGAACCCCCGACCCGCGTACGGCTGAGGTCCCGGCCGATCTCCAGGTGGCTCCCGTGCTGGACGAGCGCCCGGATGTGCGCCTCGTGCGCCGCGTCCCCGGTGTTGAACCACACCTGCACGCTGGACAGGTCACGGCGGGTCAGGTCCTCGGCGGCCATCTCGCCGAAGGTGCCGGCGAAGGCCAGCACGGTGGTCGGCCGGAAGTCCTCGACGGCGTCGAGCACGTCGGCGCCGCGCTGGCTGGAGAGCAGCTTGATGTCGGTGCCCAGCAGCAGGCAGTACAGCAGCGTCGCCACCATGGCGTTGTGCGCGCCCGGCAGTCCCACCAGCGTGCGCTCCATGTCGGTGCCGGTGGAGTAGCGCAGCCGGTGCGACTGCGCGTACATCAGCGTCCGGTGGGTGTGCGGCACGCCCTTGGGCGTGCCGGTGGTGCCGGAGGAGTGCGAGATGAGCACCGGGTCGGTCGGGTCGTGCCGGTACGGGTACGCCGACGGCAGCGACGCGCGGTGCTCGGGCCGGATGGCGTCGGCGGTGACGAGGAAGCCGAGTCCGGACAGCACGTCGTGGTGCGCCGCGTCCGTGAAGGCGCCGACGGCACCCTGTCGGCGTACGTACTCCCGGGCGGTCTCCGCAGCCAGGTTGCCGTTGACGAACGACGGGATCGCGCCGAGGGACGTCAGCGCCAGGAAGTTCACCGCGAACTCGGCGCTGGAGGAGGTGTGGACGGCGACCGGGTCGCGGGGCCGCACACCGTGGGCGGCGTACCAGCCCGCGTACGTCTCGACCACCTCGTACAGCCTGCCGAGCGTCAGCACCTCGGGGCGGCTGCCGTCCGGCGCCCGCCAGTCGCCGGCCGTCCGCAGCACGGGTTCGTCGAGCGGTCGGCCGTACGCCCCCAGGCGCTCCAGGACGTTGCCGGCGCCCAGTTCGGTGTCGGAGCAGATCCGTGCCCGCTCCTGCCTACTGATGAGCATGGGTCTCCGTCTCGTTCCGTGAGCCGTGGGCCAGCAGGGTGAAAGCGGCCGGGCCGCGCCGCGCCCGGGGTTCCGTCACCAGGCGGTGACCGCCGCCGTCCCGCAGCAGCCGCCGGTGGGCGGCGGCCAGCTCGAACAGGCCCTGGACGCTGCCGTGATGCCAGGCTGCGCCCGGGGCACGGTCGTCGGGGCCGGTGTCGTACGCCGTCTCGGCCGACCGGACCGTCACCGGTGCCCCGGTGTCGGCGCGGCCGAGCAGCACCGCCGCCGCGAGGCCCGCGGACTCCGGGAGCTCGGGGACCGGACGGCCGCTGTCGGCGGCCAGTTCCCGGTACGCGGCGGCCAGGCGCTCACCGCCGCCCAGCTCCACGCCAAGGACCAGGACGCGGTCCAACCCGGGATCCTCCAGCAGCAGATCCGCCATGGCGAGCAGCTCGGTCACCGGGTCGTCGAGGGCGGAGAGGCTGAACATCTGCCCGGTGATCCCGAACTCCCGGCTCATGTGGCCCAGTACGGAGTTGGGGGTGGCCTGCATGAACAGGATCGGGTTGTGGACCTCCCCCGAGACCATGCGCCGACTGGCCATGTCGGCGGTGGTGGTGTCACCCATCAGGCTCGCCAGCGCCACGGCGGTGCGGGAACCGTCACCGGGCGCCTCGGTCAGACACCGGCTGCTCACCTCGAACGCCAGCGGGCTGAAGGCGGACCACAGGAAGCCGGGCAGCTTCGGCAGCGGGATGTCGTCGTCGCGGCCGGTGCCGTGGGTGGCGGTGGCGGTGGCCAGGACACCGAGGGCGGACCGCAGCACGGCCTTCTCGGCGCCGCCCGTGTTCTTCGGGTCGCGCGTGTTCCCGGTCGTCGTCATGGCCGCTCCAGGAGGAGTGCGGTGTTGGCGCCCCCGAAGGCGGCGTTGACGGTGAGGGCCCGGCGCAGGTCGGCCTGGCGCGGCCGGTTCGGCACGTAGTCGAGGTCGCACTCCGGGTCCGGCGTGGTGAACCCGGCGGTCGGCGGCAGGACGCCGTCCGTCAGGGCCAGCAGCGTGATCACGAACTCCACGGCGCCCGCCGCCTCCAGGAGGTGGCCGGTGGTGCCCTTGGTTGAGCTGACCGGGATCGCCTCCGCCCGGCCGGGGAACGCGGCCCGCAGTCCGCGGGTCTCGGCCCCGTCGTTGTACTTCGTGCCGGTGCCGTGGGCGTTGACGTAGCCCAGGGCGGCCCCGTCCGGGTCACCGGCCAGCCGGGCCGCCTGCCGTGCCGCGCGGGCCAGACCGGCGCCCTCGGGGTGCGGCTGGGCGATGTGGTGGGCGTCCGTGGCCGCGCCCCAGCCGACGACGGACGCCAGCGGACGGGCCCCGCGGCGCCGGGCGTGCTCGGCGGACTCCAGCACGACGACCGCCACCCCGTCGCCCAGCAGCAGTCCACTGCGGTCGGCGCTGAACGGGCGCACCGCGCCGTCCTGGGACAGCGCCCGTCCCGAGTCGAACTTCCCGAAGGTCTCCTCCTCCACGAGGTAACCGCCCGCGCAGACCGCCACGTCGGTCCGCCCGGAGGAGATCAGCCGGCAGGCGTGGATGATCGCGGCGGCGGAGGCGACACAGGCGTTGGTGAAGGTCAGCCGCGGCCCGTGCAGCCCGAGCCCGTCGGCCAGCGCCTCGGCGAGCCGCGCGGGCACGGCGTCGGCGACCCGGTCCTCCCCGGTGGAGCCCGTGCCCCGCCAGTACCGCGTGACGCTGGTCTGGTCTCCGGCGATGCCGAGCAGGACCGCCGCCTCGGTGCCCGGGCGCAGGCCCGCCATGTCGAGGGCCTGCGCACCGCACCGGGCGAGCGCGGGGCGCAGCGCCCAGCCCTCGACCGCGTCGGGGCCGTCGGGGGCGGCAGCCGCCATCGGCGTACGGTACGGGCCGGTGTCGAACCTCGAGGTGGGGGCGAACCCCGGGACTCCCGCGAAGACCCCGCGCCGAAGGGCCTCGGCCCCGGTGCCGAACGCGGTGCGTACCCCGTATCCGGTCACCGTGACCTCACCGCTCATCCCGGTCGCCCCCTCCGGCCGCATCGCGCTGCGCTGCTTGCAGGTAGTCCGTGAGGCTCCGGAGCGACACCAGGCCGGAGATGTCCTCGTCGCTGGGCTTCACGACGAGTCCGTAACGCTCCTCGACCAGGTGCAGCAGCCACACCAGCCCGAGGGAGTCCAGGACCAGTTCGGCGTCCTCGTCGAGGTCGTCCGGCAGCCCCGGGAAGATCTTCCGGTCCGACAGCAGCTCCCGGACGGTGTCGGTGGTGAGGGGCGCCGTCGCTTCCGTGCTCATGCCTTCGCACCGCGTCGGACGACGTCGGCGACGAGTCCGCCGAGGGTCAGGGTGGCCAGGGGTTCGATGTCGGTGTCCGGTATCGCCACGCCGAAACGCGACTCGAGCCGCATCGTGAGCTCGATCAGGCTCAGCGAGTCCACCTCCAGCCCGCCGACGGTCAACGGGCTCTCGTCGGTGATGCCGTCGCGGCTCGTCAGGAGGTTCATCTCGTCGATGACCGCGGTCAGGACGAACTCGCGGATCTCGTCTTCCAGGGTCGACGTACTCATGATCAGCGTCTCCAGTGAATGGTTCCGGTGAGTGGTTCCGGTGAGCGGCTGAGCTTCCAGGGGGCTGTGCTCACACGGCGGAGCGCAATGCCGCGGCCTGGCGCAGCAGCTTCCCGTTGGACGTGCGGGGCAGGGACTCCAGCAGGTGGATCACGCGTGGCAGCTTGTAGTCGGCGAGCCGCTCCCTGCACCAGCGCAGCAGGTCCGCCGAGGTCGGCTGTTCGGCGCCGGCGGCCAGGGCGACGTACGCCTCGGTCACGTCGTCGTGGACCAGGACCGCCTGTTCGACCGCCGGATGCTCGCGGAGCACGTTCTCGACCTCGACGAGGTCCACTTTGAGGCCGCCGATCACGACGACGGAGTCCGCGCGGCCGTGCACCAGCACGGCTCCGGCCCCGTCCACCGTGGCCCGGTCCCGGGTGTGCAGCCAGCCGTCCGCGTACTGGGTGCCGCCCGAGTCGAAGAGGTACGGCGACTGCGCGAGGGCGACGTCCAGTTCGCCCCGGTGTTCCCGCAGCACCACACCCGGAGCGGCCCGGCCGACCGACGGACGCAGGGTGCCGCCGGCGTCCATGGCGACCACACCGGTCTCGGTGGTGCCGTAGGACTCGCCGACCGGGACGCCGTAGCGTTCGGCGAATCGTGTCGCGACCTGCGGGGGCATCAGTTCGCCACCCGACACGGCGACCCGCAGGTCGGGAAGGGCGGGGGGATCGACGGCGGCGGCGAGCAGTTCGTAGTGCATGGGCACCCCGAACAGGGCGGTGATCCGGTGGTCCACCGCGGTCCGCAGGATGTCGCCGGCGGAGATCCGGGGGGCGAAGACCACGGAGACACCTGCGGCGAGCGAGTGCAGCAGTCCGGCGATCAGGCCGAAGCTGTGCGCGGTCGAACTGAGCAGCAGCAGTCGGTCGCCCTCACCCGGCATGCCGGGGATGCCGGTGAACCGGTCCACCTCCTCGGCGAGCGACCGGGGGGTCCGGCCGATCACCTTCGGCCGTCCGGTGGAGCCCGAGCTGAACTGGACGAGCCGGTGCCCGGTGGTGGCCGGCCGGCCGGTGCCGCGGCGCTCGGTGACGACCTCGTACTCGGACCGGAAGCCGAAGGTCGCGCGCACGTTGGTACCGGCGCTGATCATGAACTGTGGCCGGCAGGTCGCGCAGAGCCCGGCGACCTCGGCCGGTTTGAGCCGGTAGTCGAAGAGCAGCACCTGGGCGTCCATCTGCCACAGCGCGAGCAGCACCTCGACCTGGGTGAAGCTGGGGGGTGTCCGCAGACCCACGGTGCTGCCCGGGCCGATGCCGTGCCCGGCGAGGACGGCGGCCTGTTTGGCGACCCGTTCCCGTAACTCGCCGCGGGAGACGGTCTCCTGTCGGTGGGTCAGGTAGGGCAGGTCGTCGTTCCGTGCGTCGAGGAGGCTCCTGACGAGGGACCGCACCCCGTCGTCCCTGTCGTCCGTGTCCGCCGCCGTGTCCACTGCCAGTTCGCCCATGAGGTCTCAGACCTCCTTGCAGAACTCGCCGATGGGCAGGCCGACATGGCGCTTGTCCGCCGCCAGGTAGCCGAGCAGCTCGTCACCCGTCTGCAGTTCGGTGACGTTGAGGACCTTGCCGCCCGGGCCCAGCACCCGTACGTGCCAGTCGTCCTGCACGGTCAGGCTGACCAGCCGGCCGTCCTCGGCATGGGTGCGGATCTCGAGCAGCGGCCGGGACTCCAGCTTGGCGCGGCCCACCACCACCCGGCGGGTGCGTCCGTCGGCGCCGACCGCGAGCAGGGCGCTGCCGGAGCCCACCTCGCTCAGGTAGTTGGTGCGGTTGTCGGGTCCGAGCGTGTACGAGTGCAGGGCACCGGCGTTGACGCGGAACGGCCTGGTCGGCATGTACGGCAGTGGGTGGGTCTCGCTGCAGCACAGCACGAACCCGGAGGAGTACGAGCCGACGAGGATGCCCTCGTCCTCCTCGAAGTGGGAGCAGGTGTCCACGCAGACCCGGTCGCCGAGCCCGACGTGCTTGATGCTCTCCACGGTCAGCGTGGACAGCTTCAGCTGGGGTGTGGTGGCCTCCAGCAGTCGTGCCAGTGCGAACACCTCGTCGGCGCTGCGGGGCGTGAACAGGATGCCGTCCGAGCCGCGTTCGAGGACGTCGAAGACGATCGCGGCCTCCTCCAGGCCGTCGACGACGGTCACCAGCTTGCCCTCGGCGGACTCGGCCGCGGCGAGCACGATCTCCAGCGGGATCTTGGTCGGGTCGGCGAAGTGGATGACGGTGTACGGCAGTGCCATCGCGCCCGCGCAGGACAGCTGGAGGGTGCGGTCGTCCCGTACGTCGACGAAGCCGGCGACACGCTTGGCCGCGGCGAGGGTGTCCAGCTCCTCCTGGGAGGTGAACCTCCGCAGCAGGACGTCGGCTCCGGTGCCGGCGTCCTGCGTGGCACCCGGGTCCTTCGCCTCCTTCTCGGCAGGCTTCTTCGAGGCGGCGGCCGGGGCCCGGCCCTCGGCTACCAGGACCCGGGTGACGGTCGGAGGCAGTGTCCCGAGCAGCCCCGGGTCGGCGGAGAGCACCCCGGCCATCCGGGTGTGCACGGCGGCGTCCACCACAGCCTGGAGCTGCGCCTTGGGAACGTCCCGGAGATCGATCCACGCGAACCTCATGCGACACCTGCCACGATCGTCGAGTAGTTGGTGGTCTGGGTGGTGGTGCTGGTCGTGCTGGCGGTCATGCCCATGCCACTCACGGTCTCGTCGCCGCCGTGCACGACCGCGGCGAGCCGGGACACCAGTGGGCCGGGGGAGGGGGACGAGAAGATCCGGCGGCCGATGGCCAGTCCCCGGCAGCCGGTGGCCATGACCGCGGTGCCGTACTCCACGAGGTCGGAGTCGTCCGGTGGACCGCCCGCCGCGAGGACGGGGATGGGGCTGTTGGCCACCACCTCGGCCATGCGGTCCAGCGGCAGCGCGACGGAGGTCTTCACCATGTCCGCGCCCAGGTCGGCCGCCACGTTGGTCAGATGGGCGAGGAGGTCGGGGTCGCGCGGATCCTCGATGCGGGGGCCGCGGGGGTAGACCATGGCGATCAGCGGCATGCCCCACGCGTCGCAGGAGCGGGCCACCGCCCCCAGGTCGGCGAGCTGCTGTGCCTCGGTGTCCGAGCCGATGTTCACGTGGACGCTGACCGCGTCCGCGCCGAGCCGCAGCGCCTCCTCGACATCGGCGACCAGCACCTTGGCGTGCACGTCACCGGCGCGGGCGGTGCTGGCGCTCAGGTGCACCACCAGCGCGCAGTTCCCGAGGACGTCCCGTGGGAAGGCGCCGACGCGGCCCTTGTGGACGATGATCCCGTCGGCTCCGCCGGTCACCAGGGCGCGCAACAGGTCGTCCCACTTGCCGGCGGGGACGATCGGGCCGTCGGAAACGCTGTGGTCGAGCGGGACGAGCAGATACCGGTCATCACCTGCCAGTGAAAGTCTTCTCAAGCGTAATAACTTGCCGGTTTTCAGCATGGGTGATGCGCCTTTCCTGTGGCTGTCTCCATGTCCGAAAAA
Source organism: Streptomyces sp. NPDC043427 (assembly GCF_056436655.1). NCBI lineage: Bacteria > Bacillati > Actinomycetota > Actinomycetes > Kitasatosporales > Streptomycetaceae > Streptomyces > Streptomyces sp. NPDC043427. The sequence goes on from NZ_JBWKCC010000017.1 coordinate 106,532, forward strand.
CGATGGTCGTAGAACTTTCAAGTTCAGTTCCGCTGCAGCCTTTCGTGCGTGATCGGCCGTTGGCAAGGCGTCACCATCGCCAAATTTTTATGCAGAGGTCCGTATGAATATTGACAGCGATTCGACAGGCGAGGCCGGGTTGACTGCGCCTGTTACTCAGAGTAAACAGACGGCTATTCTCGCGCGGCCGCTCTCCCGACTGCTTCCTTGTCGAAATTGAATTTCGACGCTTAGGCTGACGCGACCGCTCCCCTCCCCACCCTGTACGGGAAGTGAGTCCCCATGCCCGAATTACCGTTCAAAACCGCTTTTGAGGTCGTCGGCCCCAAACCGGCCGCCTCACCACCACCGCCGACGGCCTCGCGGATCGCCGTCGCGAGCCTGGTCGGCACGACGATCGAGTACTACGACTTCGCGGTGTACGGAACCGCCAGCGCGCTGGTCCTCGGACCCGCCTTCTTCCCCTCCGGCAACGCCACCGTCTCCTCCCTGGCCGCGTTCCTCACGTTCGCCGCGGCCTTCCTCTCCCGCCCCCTCGGCGTCGCCCTGTTCGGCACGATCGGCGACCGCCTCGGCCGGCGCCGGGCGCTGGTCGTCTCGCTCCTGCTGATGGGCGTGGCGACGGTCGGCGTGGGGCTGCTGCCGACGTACGAGACCGCCGGACTCCTCGCCCCCGTCCTGTTGGTGACGCTCCGTCTGCTGCAGGGCGTGAGCATGGGCGGCGAGTGGGGCGGGGCGGTGCTGCTCGCCGCGGAGCACGCGCCGCCCGGGCGCCGCGCGCTGTTCGCGTCCATCCCGCAGGCGGGCCCCTCCCTCGGCTTCCTGCTGTCCAGCGCGGTCATCCTGCCCACCCTGAACCTCGCTGGCCGGGACGCCTTCACGGACTGGGCCTGGCGCATCCCGTTCCTGCTCAGCGCGGTGCTGGTCGCGGTCGGCCTGTGGGTGCGCTCGACGGTCTCCGAGTCACCGGTGTTCACCACGGCGACAAGCGGCACGGCGGGGGCGCGGGCACCGGCGTCCGTCCCCCGCTTCCCGCTCGGCGCGATCCTCGCCCGCCATCCCGGCCGGCTGCTGCTCGGCATCGGCGCGGCGATGGGCGGCTCGGCGATCTACTACCTGACCATCGTCTACAGCCTGTCGTACGGGCCGAAGGAACTCGGCATCCCGCAGAACACGATGCTGACCGCCGCGAGCGTCGGCGCGGCGGCCGGAATCGCCGTCACCCTGCCGGTCGCCAGGCTCGCCGACCGGATCGGACGCCGCCCGGTGATGCTGACCGGAGCCGTCGGCTGCGTGGTCTGGGCGGTGCCGATGTACGCCTCGCTGAGCTCACGCGACATCTGGGTGATCACCGGCGCCTACACGGTCGGGCTCGTGCTGCTCGCGCTGATGTTCTCCCCGGTGGCGGCCTTCCTCCCCGAGCTCTTCCCGGCCCGGCTGCGCTACACCGGCGCCTCCGCGGCCTTCATCCTCGCCAACACCTTCGGCGGCGGCTTCGCCCCCCTGGTCGCCACCTGGCTCAACAGCCACTGGGAGTCCCCGCTGGTCCTCGGCTTCTACACGGGCGGCCTCTGCCTCCTGAGCCTCCTGTGCCTGCTGGCCCTGCCGGAGACCCGCGACCACGACTTCGTCACCTGACGTCCTCGGCGAGCGTGTGCGCGACGAGGGCGTTGGCATGGCCGTGCCCCAGCCCGTGGTCGGCCTTGAGCCAGTTGACCAGCTCCATGTGCTTGGTCAGGGGAGAGGCGCGGATGAGTTCCTTCCACTCCGCGATCGGACGGCCGTACTTCTTCTCGATGGAGGGGAAGTAGCTCGCGGGGCCCTTCACGGTGGCGGTCATGGCTGTGGTCTCCCGTCGGTCGCGGTGTTGTCGCAGGGAAGACCGACGGGCGGGCGCGAAGTGATCGCCCTGTGAGTGTGCGCTGCGTCACGCCCCTGGCTGATGGGCGTGCTGCGCCGCGGCCGCCCGGGAGCCACCATGGACTGAAGGGGTGGGGGTGAGAGGTGGACGTGCCGGATGCCTGAGCTGCCAGACGTCGAGGGGTTCCGGAAGGTGCTCGTGTCCTGCGCGCGGGGCAGGGTCATCCGGCGGGTCGACGTGCGGGATCCCGGCGTCCTGCACGGGGTGAGTGCGCTGCGGCTGCGTGAGGCTCTGGAGGGCCGGCGTTTCACGGAGCCGGAGCGGCACGGGAAGTGGCTGCTCGCCCGTACCGGCGGCCCCACCCTGATGCTGCACTTCGGCATGACCGGTCAGCTGGTGTGCGCCGGGCCCGGTGACGCGTACGACCCCCATGATCGCGTCCTGTTCACGGTGGGCGGCGGCCGTCAGCTCCGCTTCCGCGACCAGCGCAAACTCCAGGGGCTCTGGCTGGCCCACGACGACTCCGAGGCCGCGCGGCTCCTCGGCCGCCAGGGGCCCGACGCGCTCGCCGTAGCCCGCGAGGAGTTCGAGGCCGCGCTCTCCGCCCGGCGCGGCCGCGTCAAGACCGTACTCACCGACCAGTCCGTCCTGGCCGGGCTCGGCAATCTGCTGGCGGACGAGATCCTGTGGCGCGCGCGGTTGCGGCCCACCAGCCGCGCGAGTGAGCTCTCCGATGCCGACCGTCACCGCCTGTACATCCAGATGCGCCGCACACTGCGCTCCGCGGTGACCGCCGGCTGTGTCCCGCCGCGGGACGCGTGGCTCACCGGGCACCGCGACGATCCCGACCCGGCCTGCCCGCGTTGCGGCACCCACCTGCGCCGGTCCCGTGTGGGGGGCCGGGGCACGGTGTGGTGCCCGAGGTGTCAGGAGAACGGACCCTGACGCCCGAGCGGACTCAGATGTGGGGGGTGTCGTCCGGCTGGGTGTCCGCGAACTCCCACCATGCGAGCGGCAGCCAGTCGCCGTCGACGAAGCCGTCGACCGATGCTCCGGTACCCCGGATGGCCACCTGGGTCCCCACCGGATAGCTGGTGCCGGACAGCCCGGAGACCGGGACGAGCAGCACGCCGAGACGTCGTGTCACGGTTCCTGATCCTTTCTGCGTCGCACGCAAGGAGCACGCAAGTCACACACAAGTGGAAGTTTGCATTCCCTAGATGCAAATCATCGCATCGTGGACGAGGCTGGACAGTGAGGGAACACACAAAAGGCTGTACTAGCTGCGCGGATCAAGACTTCTCCTCGAGGGAGCAGAGGGCTCCCCGGAGTCACCGTTTCCAAGAGTGATCGAGTGAGTGCGTTGAGTGGAGGTGCTCGACGATGAGGGCAGTCGTGTACAAGGGACCGTTCGAAGTAGCGGTCGAGCAAGTGGAGGATCCCCGGATCCAGCACCCGAACGACGTGATCGTACGGGTTACGTCCACCGCCATATGCGGTTCGGACCTGCACATGTACGAGGGTCGGACCGCCGCCGAGCCGGGGATCGTCTTCGGCCACGAGAACCTCGGCGTCATCGAGGAGGCCGGTGAGGGGGTGACCACCCTCAGCCGCGGCGACCGGGTCGTCATGCCCTTCAACGTGGCCTGCGGCTTCTGCAAGAACTGTACGGCCGGCTTCACGGGCTTCTGTCTGACAGTGAACCCGGGATTCGCCGGCGGTGCGTACGGCTACGTGGCCATGGGCCCCTATGTGGGAGGCCAGGCCGAGTACGTGAAGGTGCCCTACGCGGACTTCAACTGCCTGAAGCTCCCCGAGGGCACCGAGAAGGAGACCGACTTCGTCCTGCTCGCCGACATCTTCCCCACCGGCTACCACGGCAACGAGCTGGCCGACGTGCGCCCCGGCGACAGCGTCGCCGTCTACGGCGGTGGCCCGGTCGGGCTGATGGCCGCCTACTCGGCGATGGTGCGCGGGGCGAGCAAGGTCTTCGTGGTCGACCGGGTGACCGAGCGGCTGCAGAAGGCCGAGGAGATCGGCGCCGTCCCGATCAACTTCACCGAGGGCAACCCGGTGGAGCAGATCAAGGAGCAGACCGCGGGTCAGGGCACGGACAAGGGCATCGACGCCGTCGGCTACCAGGCCATGGCGCGCGGCGAAGAACGCGAGGAGCCGGCGACCGTACTGAACTCGCTGGTCGAGACGGTCCGGCCGACAGGTGCCCTGGGCATCCCGGGCCTGTACGTTCCGCGCGACCCCGGCGGACCGGACGAGTCGGCCAAGCAGGGCATGCTGATGGTTTCCATCGGCCGCCTGTTCGAAAAGGGACTGCGTGTGGGCACCGGTCAGTGCAATGTCAAGCGCTACAACCGGCACCTGCGTGACCTGATCATCGAGGGACGTGCGCAGCCCAGCTTCGTCGTCTCCCATGAACTGCCTCTCGACCAGGCTCCGTCGGCGTACGAGAAGTTCGACAAGCGCGTCGAGGGCTACACCAAGGTCGTCCTCCACCCGCACGAGTAAGGGCGCGGTGAAGGCACCGACCTGAACCAGTGAACCCCCGGATCCCTGATCCGGGGGTTCACCATGACGAGACCCCCTAGGAGCCGCCCTCCCCGGCAGCTCTCCGGAGCAGCCCCCGTTCCATCGCCACCACCACCGCCCTCGTCCGGTCGTTCACGTCGAGCTTGGCGAACAGGCGGAGCAGGTGGGTCTTCACCGTGGCCTCGGCGATGACGAGTCGCCGCCCGATCTCCGCGTTGGTCAGACCGTCCGCGACCGCGTTCAGGACGTCCGCCTCGCGGGCCGTGAGCGGGATCTGGGCGGGCTGCCGCATACGGGCGACCAGTCGCTCGGCCACCCGGGGCGCCAGCACCGTCTCACCGCGGGCCGCCGCGTGGATCGCGTCGACCAGCTGCTCCCGGGTGGTGTCCTTCAGGAGGTAGCCGATGGCCCCGGCCTCCACTCCGCGCTCGATCTCCGCGTCCGTGTCGTACGTCGTCAGGATCAGCACCCGGGTACGGGGAAAGCGCGCCACGATCTCGGTCGTCGTGGCCACTCCGTCGAGCACCGGCATCCGCAGGTCGACCAGGGCGACGTCGGGCTCGTACCTTTCGACGAGTCCGAGTGCCGCGCGGCCGTCGGCCGCCTCGCCGACGATCTCGATGCGGGGCTCGGAGGCGAGGAGGGCCACCACTCCGGCCCGCATGACGGTGTGGTCGTCCACGACGATGATGCGGAGCTGTCTTTCGGTCATGCCGAGGCCCCGCTCTCTGTGACGGTCAGGGGTATCAGCGCCAGCACCCGCGTCCCGTCCCCCACCGAACTCGTCACCGTCAGCCTCCCGCCCAGCTCCGCCAGCCGCTTGCGCATGCCCTGCAGGCCGAAGCCCGCCGACTCCTCCACCACGAATCCGGTCCCGTCGTCGGTGATCTCCAGTTCCACCCCGTACGCCTGCCGGGCCAGGACCACGCCCACCGTGGAGGCGCGCGCGTGCTTGCGTACGTTGGCCAGGGACTCCTGGGTGCAGCGCAGCAGCGCGATCCGGGTCTGCTGGTCGCACTCCAGGTCCCGCAGGTCGGCGTCGACGGTGAGTCCGGTGTCCTCCGCGAAGCGGTCCAGGGTCCGGCGCAGGGTCTGTGCCACCGAACCGGCGGCCACCTGGCCGGGACCTTGTACCGAGCCGACCAGCTCCCGTGCCTCCGCGAGGTTCTCCCGGGCCGTCGACTCGATCGACCGTAGCTGCTGGGCACTGCGCGCGGTGTCGGAGTCGAGTCCCGCGCGGGCCGCCTCCGCGAGCACGATGATCGAGGCGAAGCCCTGCGCGAGCGTGTCGTGGATCTCCCGCGCCATCCGCTCCCGTTCGTCCGCCGCCCCCTGACGCTGGTGCGCCTCGGACAGCTGGGCCTGGGTCCGCTCCAACTCGTCGATGAGCCGGGCCCGTTCGGTGCTCTGCGCGACCACGGTGTGGGCCCACAGCCCGATGAGCGCCCCCACGGCGACGACGATCAGCGTGGACACGAGCGTCTCGCTGAAGAACTGCACCGACCAACCCTGCCGCAGGACGGTCCCGATCAGCGTGCCGGCCGTGGCGAGCCCCAGGAATCCCATCGAGGCCCGCGGAGTACGCCCGAACATCCAGTAGTGCGGCAGCGTCGCCATGAACAGCGCCGCGTAGTTGCCTCGCAGGTACGCCAGCCCGCCCAGCGCGGCCACCAGCACCGACAGGTAGACGTGCGGTCGTACGACGGGGTTGTCCGGGAAGCGGTCGAGGACCGCGTAACACAGCATCACGCTGCCCAGCAGCGCGAGCGCGACGTACTTGCTCACGCCGGGCTGGTCCAGGGCGGCCAGCCCGACGGCCATCACGGGGAACAGCACCCAGCACACGGCGTTCCAGCGGCGCAGCGAGGTGGCCCAGAAGGCGTCGGTCGTGGGCCCGGCGAGAGCGGTCATACCGATCAACGTACGTCGACCGCCGAGCGCCCACGCGCCCTTTCCCCGGGCTCGCCCGCCGCCTGCCGCGCCCCGTGCGAGGGCCACCAGCTCGCCTCCCCCAGCAGCAGCATCGCCGACGGCAGGACCAGGACCCGTACGACGAACGCGTCGATCAGCACGGCGGCCGCCAGCACGAAGCCGATCTGCTTCATCTCGATGATGTGCAGGAAGACGAAGCTGACGAAGACGGTCGTCATCACGGCCGCGGCACTGGTCACCACGCTCGCCGAGGAGCGGAGCCCGTCGATCACCGCCTGCCGCGTGGGGACACCCGCGAGCACGGCCTCCCTGATCCGGCTCACCACGAACACCTGGTAGTCCATGGAGAGCCCGAAGAGGATCACGAAGAGGAACAGCGGTACGCGGGATCCGATCGAGCCGGTGGAGTGGAAGTCCAGCAGCCCCTCGGCCCAGGTCCCCTGGAAGACCAGGACGAGCAGCCCGAGCGCGGCCGCCGCGGACAGCAGGTTCAGTCCGACACCGAGCAGGCCGAGGACGACCGACCGGAAGGCGTACACGGTCATCCCGAAGGTCACCAGGAGCAACGCACCGAGGACCAGCGGGAGTTTGCCGTTCTGGTGGGCGGGATAGTCGGCGTAGCGGGCGACGTCACCGCTCACCCCGAACTCCGCGCCGTCGATGCGGCCCACGGTGGCGGGCAGGTAGTCGTCCCGCAGGTGGTCGAGGGAGTCGTACGCCTGCTCGGAGTTGCCGAGGTAGGGCACCTTCAGTTCGAGGACGCTGGTGCGGTGGTCGGCCGACGTCCGTGTCCGCGAGGCGCCGGTGAACAGGCGGTCGGCGTCGGCGAGTCGGGTGACCTCGCGCAGGGCCGCGGTGACCTCCGTGGCGCGCGAGGCGTCGGCGCGTACGACGACCTGGTGGGTCACCCGCTGCTCGGGGAAGGCCTCGTTGAGCCGGTCGTACACCCGCATCGCGGGGATGTCGCGGGAGTGCGTGTCCCGGCTCATCTCCGTGATCTTCAGACCGGCGAGCGGCGCGACGAGAGCGAGCAGACCGAGGACCGACACGCACAGGGTGGCCAGGGGGTGGCGGGCGGCGGGACGCAGCAGCGCGGCCCACAGCCGGCCGCCGCCTGCCCCGCCGCGCGTCCGGCGTGCGGGCTTCCCGCGTTCCGCCCGCCGCCGTTCCCGGCGCTCCGCCCGCTGCCCGAGCTTGACGAGGAGCGCGGGCAGCGCCGTGAGCGAACTGGCCACGGCGACCAGGACGACCACGATGGTGCCGGTCGCGAGCGAGGAGAAGATCACGTCGGAGGCGAGATACAGCGTCGCGGTGGAGGCGACGACCGCGAGCCCGGAGACCACGACCGCCCGGCCCGAGGTCGCGGCCGCCAGTTCCACCAGCGCCTCGGAACCGAGCCGGCCGCCGGAGCGGGCCCGCTCCTCGCGCTCGCGCTTGAGGTAGAACAGCGTGTAGTCCACGCCGACCGCGAGGCCGATCATCAGGATGACGTTCGTGCCGACCCCGGCGTCGGGGGAGAGATGCGAGGCGACCATGGCGAGCCCGATCGCCGCCGCGATCGACGACAGCGCCAGCAGCAGCGGCACCCCCGCCATGGTGACCGAGCCGAACACGATCAGCAGGGTGATCAGCGTGACCGGCAGGGTGATCGCCTCGGAGAGCGCCAGGTCGTCGCCGCGCTGCTGGTCGACCCCCTTGCTGACGGAGGGACTTCCGGTCTCCTCGAGGAGCAGGTCGGGGTGGCTGCTCTGCACCGCCGCGGTCTGCTCGGTGACCGCGTCGACCTTGTCCTTCGCGTCCCGCTCCTCGCCCTTCAGCGCCACCTCGACCATGAGGATCGCGCGGTCGTCGGAGAGCAGCGGGGCGGCCACGCCGGCGACATCGGGCAGCCGCTTCATCCGCGCGGTCAGGTCCTTCGCGGCGGCCTGCGCGGCGCCCTGGTCCAGAGGGCCCGACCTGGCGGAGATCAGCACCTGCTCGGCGGCCCTGCGCTCCAGTCCCGCCTCGGCGGCCAGCGTCTCGGCGCGGCCCGCCTCACCGACCCGGTAGTCCGCCGTCCTCGCACTGTTCGTACCGACCGCGCTGCCGGCCCCCAGGCACAGCGCCACGAACACCAGCCAGCCGACGATGGCCCGCCAGGGGTGCCGGGCGCTCCAGCGCGCCATGCGCACAGATAATGAGTTCATGCCGGAAAGCCTTGTTGAACAGGCCAGTTGGCGGACAGAGGTGCTCGGTTGAACCTTGGGTCCACCGGTCGGTGGACCCCGAGGCGGGGGCAAACCCCACCAGTACCCACGGTGGACGTCCCGGCCGGTCCGTACTGCGTTCTGAGTAGTGGGGATTGTCGGCAGGCGCACGACGACAGGACAGCCTCGTCCCGGACAACCTGGGCTGACGATCGACACCCAGATGTGGAGACCTCCTGCCGTGGCTACTTTCCTGTATCGAGTGGGCCGTCTGGCCTTCCGGCGACGCTGGTACGTCGCCCTGGTCTGGACAGCCGTCCTGGCCGCCGTCGGGTTCGGCGCCCTCAAGGCGCCGGGAGCCGCGGACGAGGAGTTCTCGATGCCCGGCATCGAGTCCCAGAAGGCGTTCGACCTGCTGGAGCAGCGCTTCCCCGGCGCCACCGCCGACGGCGCGACCGCCCGGGTGGTCTTCATCGCCCCGAGCGGTGAGAAGGTGACCGCCACCGAGAACAAGCGGGCCATCGAGAAGGCCGTGACCGAGCTGGGCGACGGCCCGCAGGTCGCGAGCGCCGTAGACCCCTTCCAGGCGAAGGCGGTCAGCGAGGACGGCTCGACGGCGTACGCGACCGTCACCTACAAGAGCAAGGCCAACGACCTCACCGACGCCAGCAAGACGCGACTGGAGCAGGCCCTCCACGAGGCCCGGGACTCCGGGCTGACCGTCGAGGCCGGCGGGAGCGCGATGGACGACGGCGGCGGGGCGGGCGGGCTCGCCGAGGTGATCGGTATCGCGGTGGCCGCGGTCGTCCTGCTGATCACCTTCGGTTCGCTGGCCGCCGCCGGGCTGCCCCTGCTGACCGCCCTCGTCGGCGTCGGCGTCAGCATGGCCTCGATCCTCGCCCTGTCCGACGCCCTCGGCCTGTCCACGACGACCGGCACCCTCGCGATGATGCTGGGCCTCGCCGTCGGCATCGACTACGCCCTGTTCGTCGTCTCCCGCTACCGCGAGGAACGCGCCAAGGGCCGTACGCCCCAGGAGGCGACCGGAACGGCGGTCGGCACCGCCGGGTCGGCGGTCGTCTTCGCCGGTCTCACCGTCGTCATCGCGCTGGCCGGCCTAGCGGTGGTCGGCATCCCTATGCTCACCAAGATGGGCCTGGCCGCGGCGGGCGCGGTCGTCGTCGCCGTACTGATCGCACTGACCCTCGTCCCGGCGCTGCTCGGCTTCTGGCCGAACGCCGTGCTCACGCGGCGCGACCGCAAGCGCGGCAAGGTCGAGGAGAGCACCGAGACCAACGGGGGCACCCGCTGGGCCCGGATCGTGCTGCGCCGCCCCCTCCCCGTTCTGCTCCTCGGTGTGCTGGGCCTGGGCGCTCTCGCCCTGCCGATGACGGACCTGCAGCTGGGCATGCCCGGGGACGAGGCCAAGTCGACCACCGGACAGCCACCCCTTCCTCGTCGATCTGGCGATCGTCCTGGCCCTGATGGGCTGTGCGGCCCTCGGTAGTTCCCTCACCCTGCCCAGCGCCGACCCGCCGGACCAGGACAAGACCGCCACCGTCCTCATGGGCGTGTCCTGTCTCACCCTGCTCAAGCACCGCACGCACCCGCGCATCGCCGTCACCGTGACCGCGGTCTGCACGGTGGTCACGATCGGGCTGGGCTACCTGCTCACCCCCCTGCTGCTGGCCCCCATCATGGCGGCGCTGATGATCGCGGCCGTGTTCTCCGACTCCATGGACCAGCTCTCGCTGCTGCTCAGGACGATCGGCCCGTTCTTCTGGCTGCTGCTGCCCCTGGCCGCCGGCAACCTGACCCGGATGCGGGGCCCGGACCACTGAGCCGGGCCTTCAGGGGGCTCAGGGGCCCTTGCGAGGAGGCGGCGGCGGTGCCGTGCTGTGGCGCACTACGAGCCGGGGCGGGACGAGCGTGGTGCCGTGTTCCGTTCCGGCGTGCCGCATCTTGCTGAGGACACCCTCGACGCAGAGCCGGCCCACTTCGGCGAAGTCCTGGTGGACGGTGGTGAGGGGAGGCAGGAAGGACGCGGCCTCGGGGATGTCGTCGAAGCCGACGACGCTGACGTCGTCGGGAACCCTGCGGCCCCGTTCGTGCAGGGCGCGCAGCAGGCCCAGGGCCATCTGGTCGTTGGCGGCGAACACCGCCGTGCAGTCCTGTTCTCCGGCGAGTCGGAGACCGGCCCGGTAACCGGATTCGGCCGACCAGTCGCCGCGTACCAGGGGCGGCGGGACGCGGCCCGCCTCGGTGAGGGTGTCGCGCCACGCGTTGGCGCGGCGCTGGGCGGCGAAGGAGCCCTCCGGACCGGCCAGGTGCCACACCGTGTCGTGGCCGAGGTCCAGCAGATGCCGTACGGCGTCCCGGGCTCCGCCCACCTGGTCGGTGTCGACCACGGTGTAACGGTCGCCGGCGTCGGAGTCGGCCACCACGACCTGGACACCGGGCGGCAGCGAGACGGTCGCCGCGTCGAGCAGGTGGATCTCCATGATGACGATGACGGCGTCGACGGCGAGTTCGCCCAGACGGGAGAAGGCACCGTTCACCTCGTCCTGGGTGGGGACGGCGACGGGCAGGAGCGTGACGGCGTAGCCCTGCACGGCGGCGGAGGTGGCGATCGCCTCCAGGGTGCGGATGTTGCCCATGCTGGAGAGGGAGAAGGTGATCACGCCGAGGGTGCGGAACTCGCCCCGCTTGAGCGCCCGTGCGGCGCTGTTGGGCCGGTAGCCCAGCTCCCGCATCGCGGCCAGGACCTGTCGGCGGGTCTCCTCCGTCACGCCCGGGAAGCCGTTGGAGACACGGGAGACCGTCTGGGAGGAGACGCCGGCGAGGCGGGCGACGTCGGCCATGGAGGCGCCCTGCCGTGGGCGGGCGGCGCGTTTTCTCGTACGGCTCGTGCCCACTGGTTCTCTCTCCCCGTCCACTGCGCCCACCTGCGCCTCGCCCCCTGGCCGCCCGGCCCGCGCGAATTCCGGTGCGGAACGACTCCTTGACCCCTGAGATTCGGACAGTGTAGACATCCCGCCAGTGGATGTTTACGTAAACATTGCCCAGTCGACATCGCAGGAAAAGGCACCGAACCCGCATCAGTCGCACCACGCAGGCCCCGATCTCCGCGTCGCCGGGACACGCGGCACGCAGAAGAGGTGGAGTACTCGAGATGGCACAACGCACCCGTAAGAGAAGGCTCCTCGGGGCCATCGGCGTCACCCTGGCGACCGGAACCGTCCTGGCCGCGACCACCCTGCCCGCCGCGCACGCCGAGCCGACCCAGGCCGCCGCGGCCGGGGTCACCGTCCGCCCCGACCCCTCCTACCAGCAGGAGAAGTTCGAGGGCTGGGGCACCAGCCTGGTCTGGTTCGCCAATGCCACCGGCGACTACCCGCCCGCGGTACGGGAGAAGCTGGCCAAGCTCCTCTTCGGCGACGACGGCCTCGCCCTGAACATCGCCCGCTACAACATCGGCGGCGGCAACGCCCCGGACGTCAAGGACTACCTCCGCGCCGGAGGAGCGGTCGAGGGCTGGTGGAAGGCCCCGGCGGGCACCACCCGCGAGGACGTCGACTGGTGGGACGCCGACGACCCCAAGGACTGGAACAAGAACGCCGACAAGACGCAGCGCTGGTGGGTCGACCGCATCAAGAAGGACATCACCCACTGGGAGACCTTCAGCAACTCCCCGCCCTGGTTCATGACCGAGAGCGGTTACGTCTCCGGCAACTTCGACGCGGGCAAGGACCAGCTGAAGCCCGAATCGGTCGACGACTTCGCCAAATACCTGGTGGGTGCCACCGAACGCCTCGAGAAGGCGCACGGCATCAAGGTCGACACGCTGGACCCGTTCAACGAGCCGAACACCAACTACTGGGGCACCAAGCTCGGCCCGGACGGCGAACCCGTGGGCGGCCGGCAGGAGGGGGCGCACATCGGCCCCGAACTCCAGCAGAAGGTGATCCGCGCGCTCGGCCCGACCCTGGAGAAGTCGAAGTCCCACGCGGAGATCTCCGCGATGGACGAGACCAACCCGGGCACCTTCGCCACCAACTGGAACTCCTACCCCCAGGACGTGCGCGACCTCGTCGGCCAGATGAACGTCCACACCTACGGCACCAGTCAGCGCACCACCGTGCGCGACCTGGCCAAGGCCGCGGACAAGCCGCTGTGGATGAGCGAGGTCGAGGGCGACTGGGGCGACGGCCAGAGCTTCACGGACATGCGGCCCGGACTCGGCCTGGCCCAGCAGATGGTCGACGACCTGCGTGAACTGGAGCCCCGCGCCTGGGTGTTCTGGCAGCCCGTCGAGGACTACGACAACATGAAGCCGGGCGGCGAGTCCGCGAAGGGCGGCAACTGGGGCGAGATCCAGCTCCCGTTCAGCTGCACCTCCAAGGACACCCTCAAGACCTGCCCGATCTACACCAACACCAAGTTCGACACCGCCCGGAACTTCACCCACTACATCAAGCCCGGCGACCGGCTGATCAAGACGAACGACACCTCCAGCGCCGCCGCGCTCTCCCGCAAGGGTGACCAGGCGACCGTCGTCCACGTCAACAGCACCACCGAGGCCCGCGACGTCACGCTCGACCTGTCGAAGTTCGGCCACACCTCCTCCCGTGCCACCGTCACCCCGGTGGTGACCAGCGCCGACGGCAAGCTCGCCCGTCACAAGGCCGTCCGGGTCACCGGCAAGCAGGCCACCGTCACCGTGCCCGCCCAGTCCGTGACGTCCTTCGTCATCAAGGGCGTGTCCGGCGTCGCCAAGGACGCGGCCGAGCTGCGCAAGGGCCACACCTACAGGCTCACCGGCGTCCAGAGCGGCAAGGACCTCAGCATCGCCGACAACGGCACCGGCCTCGTCATCAAGAGCGCCGACGCCGCCGACCCCAGTGGTCAGCAGTGGCGGGTGGAGCAGACCAGCCGGGGCAACGACAACCGGAAGCGGTACGTCCTCACCGAGGCCACCGAAGGAAAGCGGCTGGCCATCCGTGAGGGGGCCCTCGTGGCCGAGCCCGACGAGGGCGACTGCGACAGCGCCGCGCAGTGGATCATGTCCACGACCGGCGACGGCTCCTGGACCCTCGTCAACGCCGCCACCGGTCGCCTCCCGGACGTCTCCGGCCAGGCCACCAACGACGGAGCTCCCGTCGGCGTGTGGACGCCGAACTCCGGCTCCAACCAGCGCTGGAGGGTGACCGAGGTGACGGCTGACGACAGTGCGCAGTGAGTAGCGCACCAGCCGGGTAGCGCCTCACCGCACCCCGCCTTCCGCGACGCCCCCGACCCCGGTCGGGGGCGTCGTGTCCTCAGGACCCCTAGGGTCTTTCGTTTGGATCATGCCGGACCCCGCGAGCCCGGCATGATCCAAACGAGAGGCCCTAAGGGACTGTTAGGACTTGGCTCCCGATATTGAGCGGTCCTGTGTCGCCGTCGACTCTGTGTGCTCCCGGGCCGCAGACAAGGGAGTTCCGATGGCCACACAGACCACCACGACGGAGCGCGCGCGAAAGCCGCGCCGCGGCGAACGCAGGGTCGTCAGCAACATCCTGCGCGGATCGATCGGCAACCTGATCGAGTGGTACGACTGGTACGCGTACACCGCGTTCAGCGTCTACTTCGCCGCCGTCTTCTTCCCCTCCGGCGACCAGACCGCCCAACTGCTCAACACCGCCGCGGTGTTCGCCGTCGGCTTCCTGATGCGCCCGATCGGCGGCTGGGTCCTGGGCCGCTACGCCGACCGCCGTGGCCGCCGCGCGGCGCTGACGCTGTCGGTGACGCTCATGGCGGCCGGTTCACTGATCGTGGCGCTGACCCCGTCGTACGGCTCGATCGGGGTCGCCGCACCTGTGCTGCTGGTGACCGCGCGGCTGCTGCAGGGCCTCTCGGTCGGCGGCGAGTACTCGACGTCGGCCACCTACATGTCCGAGGTGGCCTCGCCCGGCCGCCGCGGCTACTACTCCAGCTTCCAGTACGTCACCCTCATCGCCGGCCAGCTGACGGCGCTCGGCCTGCAGATCGTCCTGCAGCAGGTGCTCAGCACCGCGCAGATGGAGGCGTGGGGCTGGCGGATCGCGTTCCTCGTGGGGGCCGCCGGAGCGATCGTCGTGCTGTGGCTGCGGCGCGGCATGGACGAGTCGGAGAGCTTCGAGCGCGCGGCGGCCGAGGGCGAGGAGGACAAGAGCGGTGGTCCGGCGCGGGGCAGCCTGCGGCTGCTGCTGTCCTATCCGCGGCAGTGCCTGGTCGTCGTCGGGCTGACCATGGGCGGCACGCTGTTCTTCTACACGTACACCACGTACCTGCAGAAGTTCATGGTCAACACCAGCGGCATCGCCAAGCCCACAGCAGCGTGGATCAACTTCTTCGCGCTGGTCGTGTTCGTCGTCCTGCAGCCGCTCATGGGCCTGTTGTCCGACCGGGTGGGGCGTCGTCCGATGCTGATCGCGTTCGGGGTGCTGGGCGCCGTGGTGGTCGTACCGTCGCTCACGCTGCTGTCCCACACCAGCAATCCGGCGTACGCCTTCCTGCTCATGGTCGTGCCGCTCGCCGTCAGCTCCCTGTACACCTCGATCAGCGCGGTGGTGAAGGCCGAGCTGTTCCCGACGTCGATCCGGGCGCTGGGCGTCGGCCTTCCCTACGCGCTGACCGTGGCCGTGTTCGGCGGGACCGCCGAGTACATCGCCCTGTGGTTCAAGAACGCCGGCCACGAGAGCTGGTACTTCTACTACGTCACCGCCTGTGTCCTAGTCTCCCTGCTCGTCTACATTCGGATGCGCGAGACGTCGGACGGATCGCCGCTGGAAACCGAGCCTCGGGACTGACGTCGAGTCCCGGGACTGATGTGAGGGAGGCGACCGTGCACGTGCTGCTCGCCGAGGACGACGACGGGGTGGCCGGTGCGCTCACCGAAGCCCTGTACGAGCACGGTCATCTGCCCACCCGGGTGCGGCGCGGCGAGGAGGTCCTCACCCGCCACCGCCAGGCCGACCTGCTCCTCCTCGACCTCGGCCTGCCCGACATCGACGGCCTGGAGGTGCTGCGCAAGCTGCGCGCCGTGAGCGGTCTCCCCGTGGTGGTCCTCACCGCGCGGGGCGACGAGCGGTCGGTGGTGCGCGGGCTGCGGCTGGGCGCCGACGACTACCTGGTCAAGCCGGTACGGCTGGCCGAGCTGCTGGCCCGTATCGACGCCGTGACCCGCCGGGCCACGGCACCCACCGCCCCGGCGCCGCGCACGGTCTGCGCCGACGACGTCGAGGTGGATCTCGACGCGCGGCGGGTGACGGTCGGTGGCGCCGAAGTGCGGCTGACAACGAAGGAGTTCGCGGTACTGGCCGTGCTGGCGGCCCGGCCCGGTACCGCGGTCAGCCGCCAACAGCTGATGGACGAGGTGTGGGGCGACGCCTACCTGGCCGTGTCGCGCTCGCTGGACGTCCACCTCACCCAGCTGCGGGCCAAACTGGCCCGCCCCGACGTGCTGACCACCATCCGCGGCTTCGGCTACCGCTTCGGCGGCTGAGCCGGGTCTTGTCATGCGTACCCGCGTACTGACCGTGGTCCTGGCCTTCGCCATGCTCGCGGTGGCCGGTTTCGCCGTACCCCTGCTGGGTGTCACCGCGTCCCAGCGCACCCAGCAGCTCGTCGCGGCGCGCACCGCCGACCTCGACCGCTTCGCCGGACTGGCCGAGCAGGCCGCCGAGAGCGGCGACACCGGCGCGCTGACCGCCGAGGTGACCCGCTACACCGAGCTGTACGGCGAGGCGGTCGTGGTCGTCGACGCCCGCCGCGCCCCAGTGGTGCAGACCGGCGGCCTGCGCGCCGCCGACCCGTCCGTCGCCCGCCTCGTCGACGCGGCCCTGCGCAACCAGCGCGTCTCGCCCGGAGGCACGCTGCGCCCCTGGTCCCGAGGGCACAAGCTGCTCGCCCGCCCGGTGGGCACCGGCACCCGGGTGTCCGGCGCCGTGGTCCTCCGTGCCTCGCTACGGGCCGCCGCCGACGACATCGCCCTGCGCTGGGCGCTGGTCCTGGCGGGCGCGGCCCTGTTCGCCGTGGCCTGCCTGCTGGTCGCCCGCGCCGCGACGCGGTGGGTCGTACGCCCCCTGCACCGCCTCGACCGCGCGGTCGGCACCCTGGCGGCCGGGCTGCCGGCCGAGCACGCCCGGGCCGGCGGCCCACCCGAACTGCGTCAGCTGGCCACCGGCTTCAACCGCATGGCCGACGCGGTGACCACGGCACTGGAACAGCAGCGCCGTCTGGTGGCGGACACCTCGCACCAGCTCCGCAACCCGCTCGCCGCCCTCCGCCTGCGCATCGACTCGCTCCAGCCCCGCCTGCCCGCCTCCGCCACCCGTACCTACACCGGCGTCACGGCCGAGCTCGAACGCATGGAGCACCTCCTCGACGACCTCCTCGCCCTCGCGAACGCCGAACACCGCGCCGGCGAACTGTCCGTCACGGACGTACGGGGAGCCCGCTGCGACGCGACCGCGGTCACCGCGGCCCAGGCCCGACTGTGGCAGCCGGTCGCCGAACAGTGCGGAGTGCGTCTGGAGTTCCTTCCCGGCTCCTCCATCCACATGACCTGCACGGAGGGCGAGCTGGCCCAGGTCGCCGACATCCTCCTCGACAACGCGATCAAGTACGCCGGAACCGGCGCCCACGTCGAGGCCCACTGCTTCACCGAAGGCCCCGACACCGTCCTCGAGGTACGGGACGACGGCCCCGGCCTCCCCACCGCCGAACTCCCCCACGCGGGCACCCGCTTCTGGCGCTCGGACCGCCACCGCGACATACGCGGCAGCGGCCTCGGCCTGGCGATCGCCGAGCGGTTGGTGGCGGGCCGCGGCGGACGCGTGGAGTTCGCGGCGCGGGAACCGCGTGGGCTGCGGGTGAGGGTTGTGCTTCCGAAGGGGGGCACGGCGTGACAGGTGATGGAGTACACGGCGTGAGCAGTGACGGTGGCGGCCGGGCCGCGGCGCACGGCACGACCGGCCGCCACCTCCGCGGTCCCGTCCGCCGTCCCACCCGCCGCACCGCGCTGCGCGCCGCACTCGGTGCGGCATGCACCGGGCTGCTGCTGCCCGTCGCCGTGACAGCCGACGCCCGGCACGCGGACCGTGGCCCGGAGGGCAGGCTACGGATCGCGACCGGCGAGTCCGACGGCTTCTACGCGGCCTTCGGCCGACTGCTCGCCGACCAGGTCACGGCGGTGTACCCCCGCCTGTCCTGCGAGGTGATCAACAGCGAGGGCAGCGTGGCCAACATACGGCTGCTCCAGGCACGCCGTGCCGAGGTGGCACTGGCCCTGACGGACATCGCGTGGGCCGCGTACGGCGGCACCACACCCTTCGGCCGCCGTGTCCCCCTGCGAGCGATAGGCCGGGTCTACGAGAACTACGTACAGCTGGCCGTGCGCGCGGACGCACCGATCCACACCGTCGCCGACCTGGCGGAGCGCACCGTGTCCCTGGGCGCGCCCGCATCCGGCGGTGCCGTGCTCGGCGACCGCCTAATGCGCGCCGCGGGCCTGACCCCGGGTACCGACGTACAGGTCCGCCACCTCCTGATGCCACAGGCCGCACGGGCGATACGGAACGGCACCATCGACGCGCTGCTGGTCGCGGGCGGCGTACCCCTGCCCGTCCTCTCCTCCCTCGCCCCCCACCCCGGCATCCGCCTCCTGCCACTGGCCGACCTGCTGTCCCGCCTGCGCACGGGCACGGGAGGGGCCGGTTCGGCAGGGGCCGGTTCGGGTCTGGAAGCGGTGACGGTGCCGGCGGGGGCGTACCGCGGAACGCCCGAGGTCTCCACCATTGGCGTGGCCAACCTCCTCCTGTGCCGCCCCGACCTGCCCGCCCCCATCGCCGCGGCCCTCACCCACGTACTGGCCCGCCGAGCAGTCCACCTGGTCCCCACCACAGCCCTCGGCACCCAGTTCCTGGACGCCCGCAGCCTGATCTCCACCGGCGTGGTCCCCCTCCACCCCGGGGCGGTCGCGGCCTACCGCGAACTGCATGGTTAGTGCCCCGGCAGGCAACGTTCGCCCCGTCGCGACGCAGTTGATCTGCGAGACCACCGATTCTGTGATCTGCTGGAGACGTCTTCGGAGTGCTCCGCGCTTGTCGCGCGCACAGGGGAGGCACGCCATGCCGCATCTCCGGGTCGCCCCTCCGGTGTCCACCCGGCCCGGGGTCCTCCTGCCGAGGCGTGATCTGGTCCTGGGCTGGATTGCGCTCACGCTGATCGCGGCCCTGGCGTGGCTGCTCATCATCGCCCAGTCCCGTGACATGGGGATGGAGCCCGGAACGATGGGCCTGGCGCTCCCGCTGTTCCTGCTCCTGTGGGTGGTCATGATGGCGGCGATGATGCTGCCGTCGCTGGCGCCCGTCGCCCTGACCTGGGGGCAGGCGATCCGCCGCGGCGCCACGGGCCGCGTCCGCTCCCTGCGCACCGCCGAGTTCGTCGGTGGGTACCTGCTTGCCTGGGCCGGGTTCGGGCTGCTGGCCTACGGGGCGCTGGCCGCGACGGGACGTCTGGTCGACAGCCACCCCGACGCGGGCCGCTGGATCGGCGCGACCGCGTACCTGCTCGCGGGACTGCAGCAGTTCGGGCCGCTGAAACGGGTCTGTCTGCGGCACTGCCGCAACCCGATGTTCCAGCTGCTGCGGTACGCACGCCTCCGGCCTAGGGCGAAGAATTTGCGCGTGGGCGCGCACCACGGGCTCTACTGCGTGGGCTGCTGCTGGGGCCTGATGATCGTTCTGGTCCCGCTCGGCTTGATGAACGTGGCGGCGATGGCGATGCTTGCCGCGGTGATCTTCCTGGAGAAACTGTGGCGCGGCGGCCCCCGGCTCAGCCAGGTGGCCGGCGTCGCCTTCCTCGTCCTGGCCGTCCTCGCCGTCCTCGCCCCGTTCGAGGAGTGGCTGTTGCCGGGCCTGCAGATGTCCGGTCCGTCCATGGACCAGATGTCGGGCCAGGCACCCTGACCGGCGTCCGCACCTGCCGCACCGCCGCGCGAGGGCCAGGCTGCTCGGCCGGGTCGAACGCCCGCCTCTGCGCGCGTACGGTGGGAATGAGGCCGGATGGGTACGCCGGTGCAGGCACTGTCGGCAGCCGCTGCAGGCGACCGCCCGCCGCGAGGTGACTTCCGCTCCCACACCAGGAGGGAATGGCCATGCCCGAGCACACGGTCGGCACACAAGAGGAATTCGAGGCAGCCCGGCAGGAGCTTCTCGCGGAGGAGAAGGCGCTCACCCGACGCAGCGACGAGCTCGCGCGGAAGCGGCGGGAACTTCCCTGGGTGCCGGTCGAGAAGGACTACCGCTTCGAGACGGAGGACGGCACCAAGGCGCTCGCGGACCTCTTCGACGGGCGTTCCCAGCTGCTCATGTACCACTTCATGTTCGGCCCGCCGTATGCGGCCGGATGCCCGGTCTGCTCCTCGATCGCGGACACCCTCGACCCCAACGCGGTCCACCTCAGGGCCCGTGACGTGACGCTGATCTGCTCCTCGCGGGCACCGCTGGACAAGCTCGTCGCCTATCGGGACCGGATGGGCTGGAGCTTCGACTGGGTCTCCACGGCCGGCGCCGACTTCCACCGCGACCTCGGCTTCCTGCACACCGAGGAGGAGTTGAGGCCGTTCCTCGACGGTGACATCCCGCCGACCGTGAGCCAGATGGCCGAGGCGACGGGCACGGACGTACTCGGGTACGTCACCGAGGGTCCCGGACTGAGCGCCTACGCGCTCTCGGACGACACCGTCCACCGGACGTACGTCACCACCGCGCGCGGCCTCGAGCCCGCCATGGCCTACTACGGCCTCCTCGACCGGACCCCGTTGGGCCGCCACGAGGAGGGCGAGCAGACTCACTGGCTGCGCCGGCACGACGAGTACGGGACGACCTGAACGGCCGTCCGGACCGGACCTGCTGCTGTCGTTCCTGCCGGGCGAGTCTGCCTCCCGGCACCTCCGGCATAGCCTTCACTCTCCAGTCATTGCAACGTACAGGGTGGGCTCTGTTGCGTTAAATTCCCCCCATTGCAACAATATCTGCGCTCTCACCTGGGCTAATGAAGGTTGAGTGCAATTAACTTGTTGCCAGTTCCATGAACGCAACGTAGCGTTTCCGATGTCAGAAACAACGAACGACACAGGAGCGCACGATGCAGAAGTTCGCCACCCCCGCCCCGATCTCCGCCGTCCTCGACATCCCCGCGGGACTCATCCGGTTCATCGCCGCCGACCGGGCCGACACCACGGTCGAGGTCCTGCCCGCCGACGCCTCCAAGAGCCGCGACGTGAAGGCGGCCGAGCGGATCGAGGTCGCCTACGGCGACGGCGTGCTGCGGATCGAGGCCCCGGCGGCCAAGAACCAGTACTTCGGCCCCTCCGGTTCCATCGAGGTCACGGTCCAACTGCCCGTCGGCTCCCGTATCGAGGGCAAGGCGGCCGCCGGCGAACTCCGGGGCGTCGGACGGCTCGGCGACGTCACCTTCGAAGCCGCTCAGGGCCCGGTCAAGCTCGACGAGGCCGCAACCACCCGCCTCACCGTCCTCGACGGCGACGTCTTGGTCGGCCGACTCGACGGCCCCGCCCAGATCAGCACCCAGAGGGGCCACATCCGTATCACCGAGGCCGTACGCGGCACCGTCACCCTGCGCACCGAGCAGGGCGGGATCCAGGTCGGCGCCGCCCGCGGGGTCTCCGCCTCCCTGGACGCCGGCACCGGCCACGGCCGCATCCACAACGCGCTCAAGAACACCGACGCCGCCGCCGGCCTGACCATCCACGCGACCACCGCCCACGGCGACATCACCGCCCGCAGCCTGTAAAGGAGAACCCCCATGACGTCGCCGCTCGCACAGAAGCCCGAGATGGCGACTCCGGCCGGCCCTGGCCCCATCGCCTCTTTCCTACGGTTCGTGATCTTCGGAGGCGGCGTCGGAGTCCTCTCCAGCTTCGCGGTACCGCTGCTGGGCGTGATCATGCCTTGGGTGGTCTCGAACGCGATCATCACCATCGCCTCCACTCTGCTGTGCACCGAACTCCACGCCCGCTACACGTTCGGCACGGGACGCGGCGCCGGATGGCGAGAGCACTGGCAGTCCGCCGGCTCGGCCACCGCCGCCTACCTGGCGACCGGCCTCGCCGTGTTCGTCCTGCATCTGGCGCAGCCCTCTCCCGGCATGCTGACCGAGCAGACCGTCTACCTCGGTGCCTCCGGCCTTGCCGGCACGGGCCGCTTCGTCATCCTGCGCCTCCACGTCTTCGCCACCCGCCGCGCCAGGACCGTACGTTCCCTGCAACCGCGGGGGACGACGATCGCGCCCGTCCTTGCGGCGTAGGGCACGAGATGCACCCCGACATGCCCTGGGAACCGAAGCCGACGGCTCTGGTGTCAACCGGCCGCATCGACCGTGCGGAAGACGCGGTTGAGATGGTCGTCCAGGACCGCGGCGGCGGATTCGGGACTGCGCTGACCGACGAGGACGCTGGTGCCGAGCCCGGCGGACATAGCGAGCAGGCCGGCCGCCGCCAACTGCGCGTCCACGCCGGGTCGCAGCAGATTCGCCGCCTGCGCCTGCCGGAGGACTTCGGTCAGGGCGCCTTCGGCGGCGTCGGGGTTCTTGATGAAGGGCTGGGCCGCGAGCGTCTGGTCGGTCACGGCCAGAACGGCGTACGAGGTGTAGAGGTGGTGGAAGGTACGGCTCTCCTCGTCGGTCGGCAACGCCGTCATCAGCAGCGCCTCGACCGTCGCCCGCGGCCCCGCGGCGCCCCCGGCGGCGCGGACACGGGCGGAGAGCCGCTCCCCGAACTTCCCGGTCAGATGCTCCAGTCCGAAGAGCAGCAACTTCTCCTTGGTCTCGAAGTAGTACTGCACCAGCCGCAGTGACACGCCCGCCTCGGCTGCCACATCGCGCATCCCCACGGCATGCAGCCCGCGTCGACCGGCGACCCGCACGAGCGCCTCCACGATCTCGGTGCGCCGTTCCGCATGGTCCACACGCTTGGGCATGGGCTTGGTTCTCCGCTCGTCGTCCGTCCGCTGGTCCCTCGTCGGCCCTTTGATGGTACAGCCGTATCAACATCGTGATACGTTCGTACCACGAAACCGAGACCTCCGGAGGTGGCCGTGTCCGAGACCACTGCCCGCACCCAGCCCGACGTCGGCCGCTATGTGAGCGACGCCTGGCGCGACCGCTACTTCGCCGCGTGCGACGCCGTCTACGCGCTGGGAGCACCCGCCCTCGCGGAACAGGACGTGGAGACCTCGTTCGGCACCACCCACGTGTACCGCTACGGGCCCACCGACCCCGCGGCTCAGTCCCGCACACCGGTCGTCCTGGTGCACGGAGCGGGCTCCTGCTCCGCCATGTGGTACCCGAACACCCCCGCCCTCAGCGCCGAGCGCCCCGTCTACGCCGTCGACACCCCGGGCGATCCCGGACGCAGCGTGCAGCGCGAGCCGATCCACCAGCCCGAACGGGCCGCACAGTGGCTGGACGAGACGCTTGAGGGGCTCGGGCTCGAACGCGTCCACCTCGTCGGCACCTCCTACGGAGGCTGGCTCGTCCTGAACCAGGCGCACCGCAGGCCCGAACGCCTCGCCTCGGTCACCTTGCTCGACCCCGGCGGCCTGGAGAAGGTGGGGCTGCGCTTCTTCGTCTGGCTCTTCGCCGGCCTCTTCGCGACCTTCGCACCCAAGGCGCTGCGCCCGCGACTGGCGGCCTGGCTGGAACAGCCGGTCCTGGTCATGCCCGAGCTGCGCAAGATGATCAGGACCGCCGTCCGTGCCTACCGCATCCGCCGCCCGGTACCGCTTCCCCTGTCCGAGGAGGAACTGTCCACCATCCGTACGCCGCTCTACCTGGTGCTCGGCAAGCGCAGCCTCCTGCTGCACCCCGAGCGGCAGCTGGAGCGCGTTCCGCGTCTGATACCAGGCGCCCGCGCCGAGATCGTCACCGGCACCGGGCACGGACCTCAGATCGACCACGCGGAGGAGATGAACCGCAGGATGCTGCACTTCATGGCCTCCGTCGACTGACAACCGCCGAGCCGAGTCGATCCAGAAGGGTTCCCGGTGCAGGCAGGGAGTCCGTTTCCTTGAATGCCGGATCGACCAGGGGCGGGGCTCAGCGCACCGGGAAGCCGAAGGAGTAACCCTGCTCCTTGAGCCAGGGGAGGATCCGGCGCAGCGCCTCGACGGTCTGGGAGCGGTCGCCGCCCGCGTCGTGGAAGAGGAGCGTCGGCCCGTTGGGCAGCTCCCGCTGGACGGTGGCGACGACAGCGTCCGTGCCCGGCCGCTCGAAGTCCTTCGTGTCCACGTTCCAGCCCAGCGGGCGCATGCCCCGGGAGGCGGCGAGCGTGCGGCTGTAGGGGGTGAAGGCGCCGCCGGGGGCCCGGTAGTACACGGGTCGTACGCCCCCGGACGCCTTGGTGATCATGCGTTCGGCGTCGAGGATCTGCTGCGACTGGTAGGCCTGGGACTTCTTGTCCATGGTGGTGTCGTGGGACACCGAGTGGTCGCACAGCCGGTGCCCGGCCGCGACCACCTTCTTCACGAGGTCCGGGTGGGCCTGCGCCTGCTTCCCCACCATGCAGAACGTGGCCTTCACCCCGTACTCCCGCAGCACGTCCAGCACTTGCGGGGTCCACACGGGGTCGGGTCCGTCGTCGATGGTGATGTTGACGCCGCGCGCCCCCTTGTCCGAGGCGTGCGCGATGGTCACCGCGACCGGCTTGACGTCACTGCCCGGCGTGGCCGACGCGGTCACCTTCGGCGACGAGCCGCCCACGGGGCCGGCCTGCGCGGTCCACACCGAGGCACCGGCGGCGAGCGCTGTCACCCCGAGCGCCACCCCGACCACCTTGCCGTACCAGCCCCGCCCGCCGCCGTGCCGTGCCATGTCCGCCCCGCTTTCGCCCAGTTCCTCGCCGACCCCCGGTCACCTTGCGACCACCTGGCAGGACGAGGGACGGCGGCCGCGGGATGCGTCGGTTACCGATCACGGACAATCCCGGGGGTGTTCGCGGACAACTCGGCGAGCAGCGGCCGCAACCGGCCGGTTGGCCCGATCCCGCCGGCACGGACCGTTCGTACTGTTCCGGGGACACCCGCCCACCGGGCGGCGCGCTGCGGTCCGGGCCGTACGGATTTCTGCTCGGCCTGTAATAACTCGGCTGTCACGCACATTGCTTGATGACAGAGCCGATACGAGGAGACGGCGCGTGACCCAAGCCGAACGCTTCCGGGACGTCTACGAGGAGTGCTGTCCGCGCGTACTCGCCTGGCCGAACCGTCGGCCACCGCGCGGCAGGCGGGGCTGGACGCAGGCACGACCCTGTCCTACTCGGCGACCACCCGGATGGAATGGGCGCAGCGGCAGATCACCGTGCCGGAGAACGCCCGGCACTGAACGTCCTCACGCGGGCCCGGCACCGCCGGGTTTCCCGCCCCTCGCCGAAGGTCCACCCCTCGGCGTCCGGGCCGTCGACGGTGCCGGCGGCGGCAACACCTAGACGGTCCTCACCCCGGCGCTGCCCGCCTTCGATCAGCCCTGTGGTCAGACTCTCCGGTCACAGCACTAGAGGCGGGCGTACTGCTCCGTCTGCTCGGCGAACTCCTCGGACATGGTGGCGTTGACCGTTGGCTGGGTGCCGCGGATCGTGTCCAGGTAGTCGTCCGTGGTGGGGAGGATGCGGGTTCCGGTGTCGAAGGTGCGCTCGAATCCGGCCTGGGAGACGGTTCGCGCCACGTGGGCGATGTCGGCGGGGGTGAAGCCTTCGCTCGCGGATGCGAGTACCTCACTGTCGGCCTTCGCGCCCGCTCGTGCCAGGTAGCTCGCCCACAGCGCGGTCCTGGCACGGTGATCGGGGGGACCGATCGGCAGTACGTAGTCGAAGCGGCCGTGCCGCAGGAACGCGGAGTCGAGCGTGGTCACGTCGTTCGTGGCGCAGACGAGCAGTCGCCCGTCCTGGCTGCGGAACCGGACGATCGCCTTGAGCAGCTCGTTGACGACACCCACCGCGGTCGCGTCCGCGCCGCCGCGTGCGCCGGCGACCTCCTCGACCTCGTCGATGAACACCAGGACGTGGTCGAGCCGGGAGATCTCGTCGAAGCGCCGGCTCAGCCCGCTCGCCAGGCCGTACTCGGCGGCCAGACGCGCGGGGAACAGCTCGAGGAAGGGCCATCCCAGGCGGCTTGCGATCGCGTGCGCGAAGGTGCTCTTGCCGGTCCCGGGCGGACCGAACAGCATCACCGCGCGCGGCAGCTCCACACCGTGTGCCGCGGCCAGCCCGGGGTGGGCCAGTGGCAGGACCAGACGGCGCTCGATGAGCTCTTTCTCCTTCTGCATGCCCGCGACCTTCTGCCACAGTCCGCCGGCCGGCAGCTCCGCTCCGAGCGAGGAGAACATGTCTGCCGCCTGCGGGGGCACCGGTCTGCGCTTCTCGAAGAGGACCAGGCCCGATCGGGCGCCGAAGTCGCAGTTGCGCAGGGCGGCGGCACCGGTCTCGCCCGCGGGCAGGGCGGCGTGCACCGCGCGGACACCGTCGGTGAAGAGCCGTCGCTCAAGGGCCATGATCAGGGCGCTGCCCAGCCCCTGGTGCCGCCAGGCAGGTGCCATGCAGATGCGCAGGATCCACGCCCGGTCGCCCTCCACCCTGCTCACGGCGGCACCGATGACCACGTCGTCCGCGATGGCCACCACAGCGGGGTGGAGGGCCTGGAGGGCCGTCACGGCGTCCGCGAGCGGGAAAAGGGCCGGCTCCTCGGTCGTGCCGCTCTCCATGTCGACACGGAGCACTCCCTCGAGATCGTCCGGGGAGTAGTCCCGGACCCGCCAACCCGTCATGACCGGCTCCGCGTGTTCGGCCGTGTTCCCATCATCGGCCGCCGCATGGGTACGCGCGCGGCAAGCCCCGGCCCTCCGCCCTCCTGCAGAGGCCGCGGTGGACGGGGACGCCGTCCGTCCGCGGCACTTCGAGGCGACGCGCGGCCGGGAAGGCACGGCCGGGGTCGGGGCCCTCGCTTCGTGCACCGGCGCCCAGGCCGGTCTCGTCCTCGTGGTTCACGGCTGCTGTGGGGAGTCTCATCCACCTTGCCGACCGGGTGATGGGCGGCGGAGGGGCGGTTGGCCGCGCGGCCCGTTCGGCTTGTCCGAGGAGTAGGCTGAAACGACCGAGGATATTTCGTGCACCGGCTTCCGTGCTTGTGTCGTTTTCGGCGATTGAACATGCCGGGCCGGTTGCGGCCGGACCGGGGCAGGGTTCGCGTCATGACTGCGACCATTTCTCCCTCGCCGACACTCGACGAAGACCGGTTCTCCTCGTCTTCTCTCCGTCTGTCGCTTGCTCCCGCCGGTCCCGCCCCGGCTCTGCTGGACGGCGCCTGGTGGCCCCGTTCCCGCGATCTGGTGGCGGAACTCCCCTCCCTGACAGCCGTACTGGATCCGATGTGGGGGCGGATCACCCGGGCCACGGTGAATCCCACCCACTGGCCGGTCGTCCCGCGCAAGGTGGCCGTCGCCGGGCATGTGGTGAACGTGGGCTGGTTCCTGCCCGAGCAGGACCCGCACGAACTGCTGCTGCTCTCGTACCACAGGGGGCGCTGGAACCTCCTGGTGGTCCCGCCGCAGACGGACCCCGCCTCGGCCGCCTGGCTGATGGCCGCCGCGAGCGACCCCCTGGGCACATCGACCGCGAGCCGGTTGATGGAGGAGGCGGCGCGCCTGCGCACGGTGGCCGAGACCGACCGGGCCGTGGAAGCGGTCTGGGACTCCGAAGGTGGGCACGAGGCCCGCGGTCCGGCCGCACGTCCACGGGTCCCGGCCGCCACCCGCGCGCTGCCGTACCAGCCGGTGGGGAGGTGAGGACCGTGGAGACATTCGTGACCGTGATCGTGATCGTCGCGATGATCGCCTTCGGGGTGCTCCTCATCCACCTGCTCAACTCGCGGCACAGCGACCGCATCGCCGCCTTCCACTACGCCCGCTCCGGCACGCCCGTCGCGGGACCGGCTCCACCGGCTCCGCAGAAGGCTCGCGGCGGGCCGGAGCCGAGCGTCACCGGCGGCCGCCGTGACCGTCGCGACCATGGACGCGGACGGCTCCACCCTCGGGGCGGCACCCATGAGGGAACGGGGTGAGCCCCGTGTTCACCGACAAGCCGTCAGGCTTCAGGCCGACACGTGCAGCAGGGCCAGTGATCCCCGGCACCGCGGTTCTGCGGAGGGAGACGACTTCCGAGCGCACGGGTACCTTCGGCGGCGCGTGGTGGCCGCGGGCACCTCCGCATCGAGGCGGTCCGTCGTCGCCCAGGACACTGGGGCTCAGCCGAGAACGGCGAGATGATCGGCGTCGCCGCCTCGCCACTCGATGAGGAAGATGGTCGCGTCGTCGCTCGTTACACCGCCACGTTCGCCTTTCAGGGTGTGGGAGAGCGCTCGCACCACCGCCCGTACCTCGGTGCGGTCGCGGAGGATCCGGTTGGTCCACTCGATGAGCTGCTGCTCACCGAACTGTTCCCCGCCGACCTGGTGTTCCTCGATCAGGCCGTCGGTGAAGCACAGCAACCGGTCCCCGGGTTGCAGCATCCGCTCGCTGACCACCGGCTCCTCCCCGCCGAAGCCGACCGGCAACGTGGTCGGGCTCTCCAGCCGGTCCACCACGGAGCGGTCACGGATCAGGAACGGAGCCGGGTGGCCGGCGTTGACCCAATGCAGCAGGCCTGTGGCGATGTTCAGAGTCATCATCTGTGCGGTGACGAAGTGGTCATGGCCGAACTGCTCGTTGATGGCCCGGTCCATGAACGCGTACACCTGGGACAGATCGGTATGGGCCCGTCGCGTGTGGCGATAGGCACCGACGGCCACCGTCGCCATGGTCGCCGCGTCCAGCCCGTGGCCCATCGCGTCGAGCATGGCCACGTGAAGGATGTCGCCGTTGAGGGCGTAGTCGAAGCTGTCGCCGGCCACGTCGTAGGCGGGCTCCAGGATCCCGGCCACCTCGACCTGCGGAACGATCATCGACAGCGGGGGCAGCAACGACCACTGGATCTCCGCGGCCACGCTCATCGGGGCGCTGCGGCGGGCCTGGAAGAACTGGTCGGTGTAGGCGTCCTTGGTGACGATCATGTCCGCGACCAGACCGGCGAGTCTGCGGAGCAACCGCCGGTCGTCGTCATCGACCCTGTCCAGGGTGACGGCCATCGCCCCGATCTGGTCGCTGCCGTCCAGCAGCGGCAGGTACATCCGCACACTGCCGTCCTGCGGCACCTCTACCGTTCTGAGGCTCAGGAACGCCTCGCCGGCGGGGGAGTCCTCGACCGACTCGGGGCCTCCGACCCTCAGCCGCCGGCCCGGCAGCGGCACCAGCAGCACCTGTTCGTAGTCCTGAAGAAGGATGGAGACCTCCCGCCCCCCGACCCTGGCCACCTCTTCCGCGACGAGTGGGGCGATCAACTCCGGCGGCATCTCGTGGGCCCGGTCCAGCAGCACACCCAGCAGTCGTTCGCCAAACCCCTCCGACCGGTCCACCCCGACCCGGTCCGGTCTCCGCCCACCGTCCGTCATAGGTCGGGGCACCTCCTTCCGGGCCGGTGTGCAACGGCCCCGGCGTATGCACACCGGGGCCGCCCTTCCGGGCCGTGGCACGTGAGAGTGCACTGACCCACTTGTCATCTTATGTCCGGTACGCACGAAAAGCGTACCCGGCTTGCCTCCATGGGAGTGGTGGGTGGACACCCCGGCGCCAGGAGCTCGTGCAGGACGAAGCGGGGTCCCTCAGCCATGGCGGGGCCGCAGGCCGTTGTGCCTGCGGCCCCGCTCAGGCGGTGGGGTCAGGACGGGTCGCCGTACTGGAGGCCGCGTCCGTTGGTGCCGACATAGACGCGCCCGTAGGTGTCGGGGTCGCCGGTGATGACGCTGCCGATGCTGCCCCACTGGTGGGCGTCGTCGTTGATGCGGAGCCAGGTGGCGCCCTTGTCGGTGGAGCGGAAGACGCCGGTGACGTCCTTGACGGTACCGATCAGGTACAGGGCCTGGTAGGCGGCGCCCGGCGCGGCCTTGCCGAAGCCGAGGCCGGAGGCGGACTGCACCGTTGCGAGCGTGGTGAAGGTGCGGCCGCCGTCGGTGGAGTGCAGCACCCCCTTGGCACCGCCGGCGATCCACAGGTCCCCGGTGATGCCGGGGACGGCCGTGAGCCGGCCGGCGGGGAGGTTGGTGGCGCGGGCGGTGAAGGTCGCACCGCCGTCGGTGCTGGCGAAGAGCGTGCCGTCGGCCAGTGAGTAGAAGGTCTTGCCCGAGGAGCGGTCGGCGACGACCACGGCGCCGGCGCCCAGGCCGCTGACCTTCGACCAGCTAGCCCCGTTGTCGGTCGAGCGGTACGGAACCTGACCGTCCTGGGTCCAGACGATGGCGGTGCCGTCCGCCGCGAGCGCGACATGGCCGCTGTCGGCGCTGCCCACCGGCTCTGCCTTGAAGCCGTTCCAACTGCTGCCGCCGTCGGTGGAGTAGGCGCCGTCCTGCGAGCCGCCACGGCCGACGCGGACCATCAGCGAGGGTTTGGTCTGGGCGAAATCGATGTCCGTGCTGTTGATCATCATCGGGTTCTCCAGCCGCCCGGCGGGCACCTGGGTCAGGGAGTCGTGGCGGAAACCGCCCAGGTCGCCCATGGCGGTGATGGCGGTGGCGCCGCCGGGCGGGGCGATCGCGTCCATCAGCGCGGTCTCCTCCAGCCCTCGGGCCCCCACGATCCAGTGGCTGGTGCCGCCGCTGTCGGTGGCGGTGGCGTCCTTGCTGCGCCAGATGCCGCTGCCGGTGCCGTACAGCACATGCCCGGAGTCGAAGGGATCGATGGCCAGGGCGGTCATCCAGTGCCCGATGCCGGTGCCGACGTACGGAGCGGCGGAGGCGTCCCGCACCGATTTGGCGGCCTGTGCCTTCCAGGTCGTGCCGCCGTCGGTGGTCCGGTAGAGCTCGTCCTCGGGCCACCAGCGGTCGAGGGTGGTGACCATCACCGTGGACGGCTTCTGCGGGTCGACGGCCAGACCGGAGAACCCGTAGCTGCCGTTGGACGGGGAGACGTCCTTCCACGCCCCGCCGGCCGGGGTGTACTTCCACACCGAGCCCGCGGTCACGCCGTTGGGTCCGAGGGCGTTGGTGTACGTCAGGTACAGCGAGCCGTCACCGGAGAGCACGCCGTGCTGCGGCATCTGGCCTGTGGGCTGCCCGGAGACGGCCTGCCAGGTGCTGCCGCCGTCGGTGGAGCGGTAGAGCGAGTGGGACTTGTCGGCGACGCCGACGTAGACCGTCTTGCTTCCGGCCGGGCCGTACGTCACGAAGGAGATGCCCGCGCCGCTGCCCGCCCCGTCCTTGACCGGGAACGAGGAGACCTGACTCCATGTCACGCCGTGGTCGGTGCTGCGCCACAGGCCGTTCTTGCGGGTGCCCAGCAGCAGGGCGCCGTTGTCCGCGGGGTTGATCGCCAGCCGTTCGCCCGCCCCGCGGCCGTCCTCGTTGGCGCCCAGCTTGAAGGGCAGATCGGTGCGCTGGAAGGTCCGGCCGCGGTCCGTGGAGCGCAGGATCGCGCCGTTGCCCGCCCAGCTGTTGGTGTAGGTGCCCGCCGCGACGTAGAGCCGGTCGGGGTCGACGGGGTCGGTGGCCAGCGAATCGATTCCCAGCAGGTTCCAGTCCTTCTCGCCGAACCGGTCGGTCAGCGGGATCCACTGTTCGGCCGCGACGTCCCAGCGATAGGCGCCGCCCATGTCGGTGCGGGCGTACAGCAGGCCCTTCGCGCGCGGGTTGAACACCAGCCCGGTGACGTAACCGCCGCCCACCACCTGGGCGTTCTTCCACACATACGGTCCGGCCGCGGCCGTGGTCTGCGCCCCGCCGGTCCCGGCCGCCTGGGATCCGGCCGCCTGGGTCTCGGCCGTTTTCACCAGCTTCCACTGCTGGTTGGTGCCGCCCTTGCCGGGATACTGGATGACTGCCGCGCCGTCGGCCGTGGAGCCTCCGGAGACGTCCAGGACCTGGCCGCTCCTGCGGGAGGTGAAGGTGACGGCGTCGGAGCCGCTCACATCGTCGATCCGCCACTCCTGGGAGGTGGAGGAGCTGTCGGTCTGCTGCTCGGCGGCGGCCGACTGGGCGGTCGAACCGCCCGCTATGCCCAGCACTTTGCCGCTGTTGCGGTTCACCAGCTCGTAGTAGCCGTCCCCGGTGGGTCTCAGCTTCCACTGCTGGTTGGCGGTGTTCTGGTCGGTCCACTGCTGGATGCGGGTGCCGTCGGCGGTGGAGAAGGCGTTGACGTCCATCACCTTGCCGCTGCGTACGGAGACCAGCCGGTAGTAGGCATTGCCGTCGACCGTCGCGGCCTGCGAGTCCTCCTGCGCGAACAGCAGATACGGCACGACGATGGCGGGCACGCCGAGCAGCAGACCGGTCGCGGTCCAGCGACGGCGGTGACGCCCGCGGCGTCCGCCGTTCGTGGAGTTCTTCATGGGGAGCTGTTTCTCCTTGCATGCCGTCCACCAGAGGAAAGGTGGATCCAGCCACCGGAATGGCCGGATCCGACTCCTTGTGGTCGCAGGACCCGCGAAGGGTTGCCGCGAGCCGAAAACTTTTCGGAGACGGTCGCTCCCCTGCCGGCGGATCGCCACCGCAGGCGGCTCAAGACGCTGCAGTACCGGCACGGCATCCGTTCTCACGGGCACGGACAGGGCGCAGATCCTTGGCCGGCCGTCCAGCGGCAGTTCCTGTGCGTGGAGAGCTGGACCGGGAGCAGTCTCGGTGAGGCGTACGCAGTCCATGGTGCCGGTGCAGTGCGATGGCCACGAGTCGTGGCCTCTCCGCCCTGGGCTACGGCCTTGTCGCGTGAGGCTGGGTCGTCGGGATCCGTGAGGTGAAGAACAGGGCGAGGAGAGCGGCGAGGGCGAGTGCGGCGAGTGCGGCGCGCAGGCCGTCGAGCCTCGCTTCGGTGTTCGCGTCGAATGCGTCCTGGGACGTCTCCTCGCTCACCCCGGCGTCGTCGAGAGCTTTCTTCAGCTGAGCGTCCGACAGGAAGGGCGCACCGCTTTGGAGCTGGACGGACGCCTGGCTCTTGACCTGGTCCGGGACTGCCGGGTTCTGCTCGACGCTGGTCAGGAACGACGAGGTGAGCGCGGCGATCATGATCGACCCGGCGAGTGCCGTACCGATCGAGGCGCCGAGGTTGGTGACGGCGTTCTGGACTCCACCGACTTCCGCGCTCTGCGCTTCCGGCACCGCGGACACGGTGACCGAACCGAGCTGGGACGCCAGGGCGCCCATGCCGAGCCCGATCAGCAGGAGAGGGATGGTGACGATCTCCGCACCGGCGTCCGCGTCGAGCGCGACCATCAGGACCACCGCGCCCGCGAGCAGCGCGAGGACCCCGAGCCGCACCACTCGCCGCGGCGAGACGTCCGGGAGGAGGCGCGGGATCAGGATCGCGGCCGCCAGCAGGGTCAGCGAGAGGGGCAGGATGCGGGCGCCGGTCTTGAGCGCGGACAGGCCCAGGGCGACCGACAGATAGAGCGGTACGACGAAGAACACGCCCATCTGCACGAGGTACTGGAAGAAGAACATCGTCAGTCCGCCGGTGAGCTGCTTGTTCTGCAGCATGGCCGGGTCGACGAGTGGCTCCCCGCGTCGCTCCACCACGCGGGCCTCCCAGCGGAGGAAGAGCCAGATCAGAAGCAGGCCGGCCAGCATCAGCCACACGACCGGCGAAACCCCGAGCCACGAAGGAGCGTCGGGCTTCGGCTGGAACCAGCCCCACTCGTCCGAGCGGAGCACCCCGTAGACGAAGATCCCGAGCCCGAGGGCGGAGAACACGGCGCCGACGAGATCGATGGGCGCGCGTTCGCCGAGCGGCGCGTCGGCGATGCGGCGGGCGAGCAGCACGATGCCGAGCACCATCACGACCTCACCTGCGAACACCCAGCGCCAGGAGAAGTACGTGGTCGCGAGACCCCCGATGAGCGGCCCCAGTGCGATGGCCACGGCCCCTGCGGCCGCGACGAGTCCGTAGGCGGCGGGACGACGTTCCACGGCGAAGTTGCTCGCCACGAGCGTCACGATGGCGGGCAGGATGAGCGCGGCTCCGATCCCCTCGAGCAACGCCCAGCCGATCAGCAGGACGCTCAGGTTCGGTGCGAGCGCCGTCGTCAGGGAACCGACGCCGTAGACAGCGCAGCCGATCATGAACGCGCGTCTGCGTCCGATCAGGGCACCGACCTTGCCGCCGGGAATCATGAACATCGCCATCACGAGGGTGTACGCCGTGATGGCCCCCTGGATCCCGGTCACCGGCGTGTCCAGGTCCTCGGCCACGGTCGCGATCGACACATTCATGACAGAGCTGTCGAGGGCCATCAGGAACTGACCTGACGCCAGTGTCAGCAGGACGAGGCGCGCTGTCGCCGGCCTCGCGGCAGCGTCCGCAGGGGGTGCCATGGGTGCATCGTGGCAGTTGCTCCCAGGCCCGCTCCGCGACCCGCCACGGGAGTCAGTCACTTGGCGGCGACACGGTCGATGCCACCTGGTCAGTACGCCCGGCGTTCGAGCCGGCGACTCCGGGGCCCCTCTGGACGACGGTCGCGCAGGCGCCGAAGGAGGCGTTCACGGAGATGACACCCCCTGCGATCGTCCGCCTCCGTACTGCTTCGGGCCTCACCCGGTACAGGTGACCCGTGGCCCGGCGACGGACCCCAGGATCAACGCGTATCAGTGCGTAAGCACGATCTTGAAAGCGATGATCAGCAGACCGAGCAGCAGGTTGACCGACGCGGTCGCGGCAACAAGCCGCCGGGAAGCACCGGCGCGGCGTGCCGCCGCCACGGACCAGCCGACCTGCCCGGCCACGGCGACGGAGAGGGCCAGCCACAGGGCACCCCGCACGTCCAGGCCCAGGAGCGGGCTGACGGCCACCGCGACGGCCGGCGGGACGGCGGCCTTGACGATCGGCCACTCGTCACGGCACACGTTCAGTACGACACGGCGGTCCGGAGCCTGCTGCGCCAGGCGGGCCCCGAACAGCTGGGCGTGCACGTGCGCGATCCAGAACACCAGGCCGGTGAGCAACAACAGCAGCACCAGCTCGGTGCGGGGGAACGAGCCCAGAGAGCCCGCGCCGATCACCACGGAGGCCGCGAGCATGGATCCGTAGACGCCGCCCGTGTAGTCCGCGCGGACCCGCCGCTCGGCGCGGCGCTTCCCGCGGGCCGTGGTCAGGCCCGTCCTGGTCCTGGACACCGGTGGCTCCCTCCGGACTCAGTGCGTCGATCCGGTCACTCCGGCCGGAGCGTCGGCGTCCGGCCCACGCGGACGGCTTTCCCGGGCTGTCGGCAGGTGCGGTGTGACCAGGAACGGGCGAGAGCGATGCCGCCGGTGGAACTGGGCCGTACCGAGGACGATCAGAGCCCGCCAGTGCCTCACGGTGGCCATCGCCGAGTCGGCCGGCAAGTACGCCGGTGGAGCCGGCCGGGCCGTGACCGACGCACGCCCCGCCGCTCCTCCCATCGCATCCGAAGCACGCCGCAGTCCGGCGGCCCAGTCGGCGGCCGGCAGGGTCCTGCCGGCCCCGGCCGCGCCGTTGAGCAGCGCCAACGGCGTCCCGAGGGCCTGGTCGCGGTGGTCGACGAGCCGCCGGCGCCGCAGGAACGTGACGGGCCTCGCGGGGAGGGCGAACCGCGTGCGCAGAGACGGGTCTCCCAGGGGATCGGCGCACGGAACGGCCGGAACG
The DNA here is from genome assembly GCF_056436655.1 of Streptomyces sp. NPDC043427. Taxonomy (NCBI): domain Bacteria; kingdom Bacillati; phylum Actinomycetota; class Actinomycetes; order Kitasatosporales; family Streptomycetaceae; genus Streptomyces; species Streptomyces sp. NPDC043427. The sequence continues at coordinate 141,824 of NZ_JBWKCC010000017.1, forward strand.
ACGGAAACGGCCGGTCCTTGCGCGTTCTCGTAGTCCTCGGTCACGGCGCTCACCACCCTTGTCCGTCAGGGCCACGTCATGGGCAGCGCCCCCTCAGCATCCCAGCCTTTCTGCCCAGGCGCGCGGCACACCGAGCCGTCGGCCCGTTCACCAACCCTTGTGCGTGCCGGTCAGCCCCCGGCCGAGTCCGAGTCGCCTTGGAGACCGGGCCGGAAGTCGCGGCTCACGCCGCGGACCGAGCGCACCCCGCACTCTCGGGCGTGCGGGCCTCCTCAACAGTCAGGCCGTGTTTCTCGGCGAGTTGGCGTGACGTGGGCAGGGTCGGGGCAGGATGACATGCCGGGCGTGCCGTCGCGTCGCGGGCGCGGCCTTCACGATCATGCTGAGTGGTATCAACGTGATCATGGACGGTCGCGTCCTTCACCTCGGTACACGGACTTCGCCTGTCCGCTTCCCCGTCCGAAAATTCCGGGGTGCAGTTTTCTGCAGTTCTGCCTGCATCAAGTTGCAGCGGAGATCCTTGCGCGTCCGATGATCTCTCTGGAAATATTCACGACGTCAGAAGCAGCGGGTCCGGGGGGAAACGTGGACTACTCAATATTGGTGCCATTCCTGCCGCGCCGAACAGAGCAGGTTCTTCCCTTTGCGGCGCTGGTCGAATGGACGGGGGCGGCCAGGCTCTGGCAGGGACAAAGCCTGCTGATGGAACCCTTCCAGACGTTTTCCGCGGTTGCGGGAGCGGGCTTCCGGGTGCCGACCGGGCTCGGAGTGACCCTGATGCCGCTGCGGCATCCGTTCGAGGCGGCTCACAAGGTCAAGACCCTGGCGATGGCGACCGGCAACGACGTGGTGGCCGGCTTCGGGCCGGGTGCGAGAACGTTCCAGCAGAGCCTGCTCGGCGCCCCGTACCGCAGCCAGCTCACGGCGGTCCGTGAATACATGACGGTGGTTCGAGGGCTGCTCAGCGGCGACCCGGTCGACTTCGACGGTGAGTACTACTCCTGCCATGCGGGGATGGGCCCGGTCATGTCGCCTCCCGTGCACCTCGGACTCGGAGTGCTGCGCCCCGGCATGGCCCGTCTCGCGGGCGAGGTCGCCGATGTGGCGGTCACCTGGCTCACGCCGGCGGCCTACCTCGACGGTGTCGTCCGCCCCGCGATGCGGGAGGGGGCGGACGCCGCGGGTCGGCCCGTGCCCCGGATCACCGCGATGGTGCCCGTGGCGCTCGAGCGCTCCGACCGGGATGTCTCCGATTTCGTGCTGGCGAGTAATTCCGCACACATGCAGGCGCCTCACTATCTTGACATGCTCGGAAAAGCGGGCATTGATTTCTCCGAGCTCGACCCGCGAGCAGCTGCCCGGCTCATGGCGGATTCCGGTGCATTCCTGTTCGGAAATCTCGATCAGATCGTCAAGCGTCTCGATGAGTATCGCGACGCCGGAGTCGATGAAATCGTGCTGAATCTTACGGGCGTATGCCGACTCTACGGCGCGAAGGCCGCAATGGACGACTTGAAGCAGATTCTCGCCGCGGTAGGCGCGGATCGGAGGGACTCCGGTGAATGAGGAACTGATCGCCCGAGTGGGGCGCCATCTGCGCTCCTGGGTCACCGGACGCCCGCCGGTCGGTGACACGCCGGGGCCGGAGGCCGCCACCGTTGTGCTGGAGGACTCGGCCCATCTGGACGCGCTGCTCGGCTCCGACGCCGTGGGGCCGCGGACGCTCGTCCTCGCCCCGGGCGCACAGGACGGCCAGGACGGCACGTCCGGTGCCACCGTCGTGGGGTACGAGGGATCGCTGAGCGGGTCGGAGGGCGACGCGTCGGTCGATGACGTTCTGTTCCTCCAGATCCAGGACTACGGCGTCAGCCCCTACATGTCGCTGCTCGGCACGACGCTCGTGCGGGTGGCCGGCGACACGGACTTCGAGATGTTCCTCGCGGACGCCGACGCCGCCAGGGAAGAGGGCAGGTTCGCTCCCTTCGCGGTCAGCCCGGCCGTACAGATCGCCGACCTTTCCGCACTCGGAGGTCATGTTCCGGGTGACGGACCGGGCACCAGGCTCTACGTGGACCGGGACGGAGGTGTCTCCGTCTCGCCGCAGGGACTGCGGCTGGGGACCGCCGGGGATTCAGCCGCGGCCCTGCACTCGGCATGGCAGCGCCTGAACGCGGCAAGCGATGTGGGTGGTGCGGTGCCGCTCGGAGCGGCGGTGCCGGAGGAGGTGCGCGGCCCTGCCGTGCGCCAAAGGCCCTGGCTCGCCCGCTATCTGGCCACGCTGGAGCTGCTGCGCGACCTGCAGACGCGTGGGATCACCGAGCCCAGGGTCTCGGGCTTCGGCCGCCGGCTCGTTCCCGGGCTCGATGCGGTCGACGGGGCCCTGGACGCCGACGATCCTCAGGCGCCGTTCCTCTGCTGGACGTCGGACAAGGCGTACGTCAGGGTCGCGGGTGTCGACCGGACCTTCCAGCTCGGTCGACGCGCGGCGGAGATCACGGAGATGCTGCTGGTCCTCGGCGGCGTCGAAGCCGTCCTTGACCACGCGGAACGGAACGCCGCCAACGTGGAGAGCGGATCGGTGGACCGGGCTGCGGTCGAGTGGGTGCTCTCGTTCTTCGCCGAAAAGGGAGTCTCGCTGCTTGCGGGCGCCCCCGTGCTGGAGGCGACCGCATGACGACGACGGAAGCCGCGGCGGTCCCGGGACTGGCCGGCCAGATCCTGGCCGGGTACGGGGACCGGGTCAGCATGCACGATCTGTACGACGAGGCGGGTGCTTCGGTCTACCACGACCTGGCGGCCATCGACACCACCGAGATCAGGGAACTGCTGCGGTCGGCCCGTGCCGTCCCCGGCCCTGTGCTGGAACTCGCCGCCGGATCCGGCCGGCTGACGCTGCCCCTGCTCGCGCTGGGCCGGGAGGTCACAGCCCTGGAGCTCAAGGAGAGCATGGTGGCCCTGCTCCATCAGCGGCTCGCCGAGGCCCCGGCAGGCAGCAGGGCACGGTGCACCGTGGTGCGGGGCGACATGTCCGCATTCGAGCTCGGCAGCACCTACGCCGTCGTGGTGCTCGGCACCACGTCCATCTCCCTGCTCGACGCCGAGGGCCGGGCCGGACTCTACGCTGCCGTGCGGGCCCATCTCAGGCCCGGCGGAAGGTTCCTGCTCTCCACCGTCGACGTGACCGGCGCCGACGGGGACGACCTGGACGTCGAGGCCGTGGGTGCCAGCGGCCGGCGCTACCGGATGATCGAACACTGGCGGGACGGCCAAGAAGTCCGCAAGGTCACCATCCTGCCGGCCGAGCGGGAAACGCCGGCGGACGGACCGGTACTGGCGCTCACCACGTCCATCCGGGTCCTGCCCCCTGACGACCTCGCGCGGGAAATGGCTTCCGCTGGACTGCGCGTCGTGGCGCGTCATCCGCTGCCCGCCGCCTCCCCCCGCCATACCGGTGTGCTGCTCGAGGCGGAGGCCGCCTGATGTCCACCGAACTCTGGCCCTCGCTGCTCGAACCCCGCCTGCACGGAGCCGACGAACTGTGCGCCGTGTCGGCCGACGGCGTCAAGATCCGTTTCCAGGACGGCCGTGAACTGCTCTGCGGCACCAGCGGCCTGTGGAACGTGAACCTCGGCTACGGCAACGAGGCGATCGCCCGGGCCTGTGCGGACGCCTTGCGTGACGCGTCCTATCTGTCGGTGTTCCGCTACGAGAACGTCTACGCCAGGCGGGCCGCGCGGGCGCTGGTCGAGGCGGCAGGCGCGGAGCACTACGGCCGGGTGGTCTTCTCGACTTCCGGCGGTGCCGCCAACGACTTGGTGATGAAGCTGGCCAGGCACTACCACGCGCTGCGCGGCGAAGGCGTGCGCAAGCTCGTGGTGGGCCTCCGCGACAGCTATCACGGGCTGACCTTCGGTGGGTTCGCACTCACCGGCGAGAATCTCGGCCAGTCCGTCTACGGCGTCGACCAGCGGTTCATCAGGCATGTGACACCCAACGCGGCCGACGAGATCGCCCAGTTGGCGGCCCAGCAGGGAAGCCGGATCGCGGCAGTGGTGGTGGAACCCGTGCTCGGCAGCGGGGCGGTGCCCCTCACCCCGGAGTACGTGGAGACGCTGCTCGAACTCCGGGACCGCCACGGTTTCCTCCTCGTCGCCGACGAGGTCGCCACCGGGTTCGGCCGTACCGGTGACTTCTTCGCCTCGCAGCGGTGGCCGGCACCACCGGATCTGCTGATCACGTCGAAGGGGCTGACCAACGGCACGCACGCCGCGGCGGCCGTGCTGATGCCCCAGGCGCTCGCCGAACCCTTCGACGCGGCGGGTGACGTGTTCGTCCATGCGGAGACCCAGGCCGGGACGCCCGTCACCTGCGCGGCGATCCTCGCCACGGTGGAGGAGATGCGACGGCTCGACGCGGTCGCCTCTTCGCGACGCCTGTCAGCCCTTCTGGACAAGACACTCGAGGACCTGGTCGCCACCGAGCCTCTGGTCTCGGCCACCACCGGCATCGGCTGCTTCCGGTCCATCCGGCTGCGCACGCCTGAGGGAGACCCACTGCCGCAGCAGGAGGTGCCGGAGGTCGTCGCCGCGATCCGCAGGGCCGGAGCGGTGGTCCACCCCAGCGTCAACGGGGTGCAGATCCTCCCAGCGCTGACCTACACCGACGACGAACTCGCCGAACTCCTGGACTGCGTGCGCCTCGGGGTGAGGGCGCACGCCCGGGACCGGGCCGGGCTCGGCAGTCGGACCGAGGCGGTCTGATGGACTCGGTGTGGAATCTGAGCAGCCGCCGCCTCACCCAGGTGGCCTACGGGATCAGTGGACTGGCCAAGTGGCTGCCCCTCCACGAGGGACGGACACTGACCCTGCTCGCGGACCCGGCCGTCGCCGACTCGGAGGCCGTGGATCAGGTGTCCGCGTGCGTGGCGTGGGCGGGACGGTCGGTGGACCGGCTGGTACTGAACGGCTCCGGCACGCTGGAGAGCGTGACGGCACTGGCCGAGCAGCTCCGTGACAGCGAACTCGTCCTGGCGGTCGGCGGGGGAACACTCCTCGACCAGGCCAAGTTGGCCGTGCTGATGAGCGCGGCCCCCGTGGTGCGGGACAGGCTGGCGGTGCGGCAGCGCAGCGGTCTGGTGCTGCTCCCGGCCGAGGCGGAGCCCAGGATCCCCTTGATCACCGTGCCGACCACGGTGGGCACCGGCAGTGAGCTGAGCGGCGGCGCCTGCCTCGCCGGCCCGCAGGGCAAACGCTTGGTGCTCGGTAACGGGCTCCAGCCGGATGTGGCGGTGCTCGACCCTGTCGCCACCCGGACCTTGCCCGTGGAACTCCTCGCGGAAGGCGTCCTCGAGGTGTTCTTCCGGGTGGCCGGTATGTACGTGGGGGATCCTCAGGACCTCCCCTCCGAGGACGCCTTCGCCTTGACGCTCGTCGAGCGACTGGTCGTTCTGGGCGCTGAGCTGGCGTCCGTCCGGCGGGCCGGCGAAGCCCCTGGCGACCTGCTGCGCCTGGAGATCGCCAAGCTCAGCGGTGTGAGCCACAGCCAGTGGTTCAATCTCGGCCGCGACCCGTGCGCCTGCAAGGGTTGGTACCTGGCCAACGAGCTCTCCACCGGTCTGGGCCTCCGCAAGATGACGGCCGCGGCCGCGGTGCTGCCACCCCTGTGGCAGCGGGTTGTGGAAGGCGACGTCCGTTGGGGTTCCGCCCGTCGGCTACGGCGGCTCTGGGAGGCCGTTGCCTCGGTCCACCGGCCGGCGCTGCCCGCCGACCCGGTCGAGGGTGTCGCGGGCCTGATGGACGCCTGGGGGATCGAGCGCGACATCGACGCGACCGCGGAGCGGACGGACCGGATCGCCCGGGCCACGATGCGCGCGTGGGGCGACGGCCTGCCCACCTTGGGTGCCCTCACTCTCGCCGACGTCCGGCGGGTGATGGCCGAGGCCGTCAGGCAGCCACAGCCCGCGGCGCGGTGACGGCGTACCGAGAGGGCGTCATCACACACCACAGACTTCCGTCGGCGTCCGCCGACGGACGGCCCGCAACACCACGGGAGGGGGAAAACACAATGCAGACCGCGAACAAGAACAGCGCCGTGTCCGCACCTCTGGAGCTTGCTCTCCAGGAGCTGGAGGCCCAGCAGCTGGACATGCAGGAGCTGGAGGCGCTCGACGCCCCGGACTTCAGCTGGAGCGCGGCGCTGAGCGCCGTCGGTGGACTGAGCGCAGGAGGCGTCATCTCCTACGTCTCCATCGTCACGCTGGCGACCTGACCTGGAGGGCCGCCGCCGCTGAGCGAGGGCGGCCCCCGCAAGCACATGTCGAAGATCCCTTGAAGGAGGTGAAAGAAATGAAGGAGAACATCAACCCCGCTCTGGAACTGGCCATGCAGGAGCTGTCCATGGAGGAGCTGGAGGGCATGGAGGCGCCCGACTGGTGGGACAGCTTCCTCGCGAGCGCTGCCATCTCGGCCGGCGTCAGCACTGCCTACAGCACCATCGCCGTCACCTCTGTCATCGCGACCTGACCGGTCGGATGCCTGACGGGCAATGCCCTGTTCCGGATGCTGGCCATTAGCATCCGGAACAGGGCCGCACCAATGAATATACGTGCGGCCCCGAGCCGCAGGGGAGAGATACCTGATGCCTCAAGCATCTTCTCGCGGCCTTGTCTGGTCCCTCATGACCTTCGGGCTCGTGGTTGCCGTGGCCGCCCCAGGCGTGGTCTACGCCATCACTCAGGGCCCGGCCCGCACCAGAGGGCTGCTTATCTGCATCGGGGTGGAGTTGGCACTCATCGTCTGTGTCGGTCTGTACCTCCGTGCGCGGGCGAGGGGCGGAGCATGACCGACGTCGTCGACATCACGGGACTCACGAAGCGCTACGGCGAACTGACCGCGGTCGAGGACGTGTCCTTCACCGTCCGGTCGGGTCGGGTAGTGGGACTCCTCGGACGCAACGGGGCCGGGAAGACAACGACCTTGCGGATGCTGCTGGGTCTCGCGCGTCCGACCTCGGGCCGCGCCACGATCTTCGGCCACCCGTACGCGCAACTGCCCCGTGCGGCGCACCGGGTGGGAGTCAGTATCGACGGAATCGGTCCTTCCGCCGCGGGCTCCGGACGAACCGACCTGCGGATCTGGGCGAAGACCATCGGTCTCTCCCGTACGAGGGTGGACGACGTCCTCGAACAGGTGGGGCTCGCCGCGGACGCCCACCGCAAAATCCGCGACTACTCACAGGGCATGCGACAGCGGCACGCCCTGGCGACCGCGTTGCTCGCCGACCCCGAACTGCTCATCCTGGACGAACCCGCCAACGGACTCGACCCCGACGGCATCCGCTGGCTCCGGGAGCTCCTGCGGTCCCTCGCAGACGAAGGGCGCACCGTGCTGGTCTCCAGCCACATCCTGGCGGAGGTCGAGCAGATGGCCGACGACATCGTCATCCTGCAGAAGACGCTGCGCTACAGCGGCACGGTCGCCGACCTGACGCAGAACGGCGACGTCAGCCTCGAGAGCCGCTTCTTCGACCTGGTGGGACCCGCGGTGAAGGAGAACGCTCATGCGTGACCTGATCGGAGCCGAGTGGCGGAAGATCTGGACCGGGCGTGCCTGGTGGGGCGTGGCCGCCGCCGCCGTGTTGATGTGTGTGATGGCCGACGCCGGCTTCCTGCAGCAGGAGCTCGACAAGGCTCCGAAGGGCGGCAGTACCCGCGAGATCACATCCACCCTGGTGCAGGGCTGGTTCATGGTCGAACTCGCCGCCGCGGTGGTCGCCATGCTCGCGGTGACCAGGGAGTTCGGAAACGGCGCCATCAGCCGGTCGGTTCTGCTGAGCGGCGGGAGAGGCCGGCTGCTCACGGCCAAGCTGATCGCCGTCGTCGGCTGCGGCTCGGTGTTCGCCCTGGGGGCCGGTGTGCTGGCCGCCGCCAGTCCGTGGGTGTTCCTGGCCGGGCGCACGCAGGAGCCCGAGTGGACGATGACCACCACCTGGACGCTGCTCGGGGTGATGCTGGTCATCGTGGTGGGCGCCGTGTGGGGCGCGCTGCTCGGGATGCTGATCCGGCAGCAGGTCGCCGCCATTCTCGTCCTGCTGATCAGCACCTGGCTGGTCGGTGAGGGCCTGCTGCGGCTGATCCCGGAGATCGGCAAGTTCACCATCGACGAGGCCATGGCGTCCGTGTACCGGGGCGGCAATGACCATCTGCTGTCGATCCCGTGGGCCCTGGTGGTGCTCGCGGTGTGGATCGTCGCGGGCTCGATCGCCACCCGGACTCTGTTCCTGCGCAGGGACCTGCCGTGAGACTGACCCTGAACCGGCCACAGGCGGACACGACTCCGGCACCCCTGCCCGAGTGTCCGCGCCTGGCGCCGGACGTGCGGGTTCACGAGCCGATCGAGGACGGCGCCCCCTGGCTCGTCCAGTCCGGCGCGCAGCGCTACCTGCGGGTGGCCGCCGGCATGGCGAGGCTTTTGCGCCTCGCCGACGGCACCCGCAACGCCGAGGACATGGCGAGGGAGCTCGGCGATCCCTGGACCGTCGAGCTGGTGGCCGAGGGCCTGCTGCGTGCTCAGCGCAGCCAGCTCCTCGAGGACGCGGAGCGTAAACCGCGCGGGGACCGAAGAGTCACCTTCGTCCCGCCGCTCACCGTCCAGTTCACCCTGGTGCGGCCGGAACGCATGCTGAGCAGGTTCCGTCCGCTCACCGCCCGTCTCGCCCACCGTGGTTGGGCGGTCGTAGCGGCAGTGCTCGCCGCGGCAGGACTGCTGTGTCTCGTCGCCCAGGCCCCGGCGACCATGGATGCCCTGGCCGAGCCGATCTCCGTGCCGGCGCTGATCGCGCTGCTGGTCGTCACGTACTGCGGCACCATGCTGCACGAGCTCACGCACGGTCTGGTGCTGAGCCACTACGGTGGCCGGCCCAGCCGCATGGGCTTCATGTTCTTCTACCTGACGCCCGCGTTCTTCTGTGACGTGACCGACGGGTGGCGGCTGCCGAAGAACCGCCAGCGCGTACGTGTCGCACTGGCCGGTATCGCCGCCCAGGCGGTCATAGCCGGCCTCGCCGGCGTCGGCTCCGTCGTCGTGGCGGCGGCGGGCGGCAGCCCCGCGCTGCGTGATTTCCTGCTGCTCCTCACGGTGACCAACTACGTCTCCGGGTTCTTCAACGCCATCCCGTTCATCAAGCTGGACGGCTACCTGGCGCTCATGAGCCACCTGGACATCTCCCACCTGCGGGACCGGTCCATCACGGACGCGCGCCGGCTCGTCGCCAGGCTGCTGTTCGGCGGACGCTACGAGCGTGCGCTGCCCGGGGTCGACTGGGCGCCCCTGTTCGGTCTGGCGTGCATGCTGTTCCCGCTGTACGTCCTGAGCATGGCCTTCACGCTGTGGGGCTCGGTCCTCGAGAGCGCGGGCCTGGTGGGCGCCGTCATCGTCTCCGTCGCGCTCGGGTACCTGATGCTGCGTGTCTACGTAGGCGCCGCCAAACTGGATTCGGAGGCCCGAACCGCCGAAGCACCCCGGTGGCGGCGCGTCACTGTCTCCGCGGTGGGGATCGCGGCTGTGGCGGCGGCCATGCTGGGGGTCTCCGTGCCGTACACCGTCACCGGCGGCTTCGTCGAGGAGCAGGGCCGGGCGGTGCTCGTGTCGACCGGGACGACCGACCGGAGCGCCATCGAGCCCGGCGCCGAGGTGCGTCTGCTGAGCGGCGGTGTCGTGCTCCAGAAGCAGTTGGGCACAGCCACGGTGACTTCCACCGACTTCGTGGACCTGTCCGTGCCGATCTCCGCCTTCGTCCCGGTGAAGGGCCTCGATTCGGTACGAGTGCCGGCCTCGGGGATCGCCCTCGACGGCGGACGGCTGGCCCCGGGGACCACAGGCCAAGCCGAGGTGAGCGCAGGCGAGCGGCGCTTGGGCGACTGGCTCTACCTCAAGTATCTGGCGCCCTTCTGGCGCTGATCCCCACCCGCCACTCCTGATCTCTCCGTACTCCCGAAGGCGGTTGCACCTGTCATGGATGCTTATCAGCGTGTGATGTTCCTGGCGCCAGGCACTCCCTTCTTCGACCGGGACGAGGCCGGCACCGGCGACGCGGACGACGATTTCCGTACCGTGACGTCCGAGACGCCTGACGACTGGTCGTGCCATACGGGCCCCGACTGGACCATGTTGACCCCGCACGGGTTCCAGCTGCCGCCGCAGGGTTGGAAGATCCATGTGTCGGCCACTTCGGAGAATGCGCGGAGCGTCCTCGCCCGGTCCTGGGAGTGGCTGGTGGACCGCCGCATGGCGTTCAAGTTCATCCGCAGCAGGCAGGTGCTGGTGCGACGCAACGGCAAGTACGGCGACCGCGGAGCCAGCGGCAAGTTCATCACCATCTATCCCGAGGACGAGACCCGCCTGGCCTCCGTGCTGAACGAGCTGGGAGCCATCCTCGACGGAGAGCAGGGTCCCTATATCCTCAGTGACCTCAGATGGCGTTCCGGTCCCCTCTACGTGCGCTACGGCGGGTTCGTCGCGCGCATGATGAAGTCGGAGAAGGGGGAGACGATCCCCTGCATCGAGGATCCGGAGGGCAGGCTGGTACCGGATCGGCGCGGTCCGTCGTTCCGGCCCCCGGAGTGGGTGACCATCCCCGACTGTCTGACGGAGGCGGTGGAGGCGCGCAACGCGGGCACCCTGCACGACTTCCCCTACCGCGCCGAACGGGCCCTGCACTTCTCCAACGGCGGCGGCGTCTACCGCGGCACCGACGTGCGCACGGGCGAGCCCGTCCTGCTCCGGGAGGCGAGACCGCTCGCCGGGATCGACACCAACGGTGAGGACGCGGTCGCCCGACTCATCCGGGAGCGCGACTGCCTGCAAAAACTCGCCGGTCTCAAGTGGGTGCCGGAACTCATCGAAGCCCGTGTGGGACACGAACACCACTTCCTCGTACGGGAGTACGTGGAGGGCGAGACGCTCGCGATCCGGACCACCAGGGACAACCCGCCTTCTCCGCACGCTGATCCGGACAGGACCGCCGCGTACACCCGATGGGCGAACGAGGTGCTCGACCAGATCGAGCAGGGAGTGCGGGCCATGCACGAGAGGGGTGTCGTCTTCGGCGACCTGCACCCCGGCAACGTCATGGTCCGCCCGGACGGCTCCGTCGCGTTCATCGATCTGGAGACGGCGTCGACCGACCTCACCGCGCGTCAGATCCACGCGGCGCCGGGCTTCGCCGCACCCCCCACCCACCGGGGCAAGGACATCGACAGGTACGCCCTGGGGTGCCTGCGCCTCGCCCTGTTCGCCCCGCTCACCAGTCTCCTGTCGTGGGACGCCGACAAGGTGGACGAGCTGATCGAGCTCGTGGAGGCCCGGTACCCGGTCCCGGAGGACTACGGAGCCAAGGTCCGCGCCGACCTCGCGCCCCTCACGACCGGCGACGGTGCGGGCGCGCAGGACGGTCACGCGGACGCGGTGTCCGGCGATCTGCCCACCGCTGCGGCCCGGCATCTCACCGTAGGCCGGCGGGACCCGGCCGCCGTGGGGCAAGGCATTCTCGCGACGGCCACGCCCCGACGCGAGGACCGTCTCTTTCCCGGTGACACGGCCCAGTTCCTCCTGCGGGAGGGCGGAACCTGCCTCGCCTACGGAGCCGCAGGGGTGCTGTGGGCCCTCAGCGAGGCGGGGACGGAGATTCCCGCTGCCCACGTCGACTGGCTCGAGGAGTCCGCGCGCCGGTTCACCGACCCGTCCCCGGGGCTCTACACCGGCACGTCCGGTGTCGCGTGTGCGCTGCAGCGCCTCGGCCGGACCGATGCCGCCGCGGCTCTGCTGAAGGAGGCGTCCGGGGTGGAACCCGCGAACGACAGCCTCCTGGACGGCCGGGTCGGGCTGGGGCTCGCCCATCTGTACTTCGCACGAGCCACGGGGGACGACGCCGCCCTGAAGCAGGCTACGGTCCTGGCGGAGCAGTTGGTCGAGAGCGCGGCGACCCGCCCTCCCCGCCGCGGCGAGGCCGGTCTGCTGCGCGGCAGGTCCGGTGGCGCGCTGCTCCTGCTGCGTCTGCACGCCCACACGCCCGACACCGGCCTGCTCGACGGGGCCCGTGAGCTGCTCGACACCGATCTGCGCGCCCTCGGGTGGACGGTGGAGCCGGGTGTGGAGGCGGGCGCGGTCGGTGCCGAGGCGGAGGAAGGCTGGGCGGAAGGTGCCGTCGGCACACGTCCCACGTTCGCCGCCGGCAGTGGCGGCACCGCCATGGTGCTGAGGGAGTACCTCGCCCAGCGCCACGAGCCGCGCTTCGCGCTGGCCTGCGAAACCGTCCTGCGGTCGGCCCTGGACTGCGTTCCCCACACCGCGGGGCTTTTCCACGGCTTCGCCGGCGTGATGCTGGCCGCCACCCGTCTGGCCGGCCCGGCGGAAGCTGCCGCGGTCGAGCGCCTCGCCGCCACGGTCGGCCTGTACGGGGTCGTCCACGAGGACAGGCCGGCGTTCCTGGGCCTGGAGAACGTGCGCCTCACGACGGACCTGGCGACCGGAGCCGCAGGCGTGCTGCTCGCCCTGAGCGCCGCGAACACCGCGCCGGGGACTCTGGCGTTCCTGTGAACCGATCCGACGACGGAGGTGATGAAGGGCCATGAACGGCAACGACACAGTGGCGGTGTCCGTGATCTGTCCGACCTACAACAGGTCACGGAAGATCACGGAGACCATCGACTCCGTCCGCGCGCAGACCCTTCAGGACTGGGAACTGCTCGTGGTCTCGGACGGGTGCGACGACGACACCGAGGACTGGGTGCGCCGGTCCGCGCGGGAGGATTCCCGGGTCAGGCTCCACCGCATCGAGCGGAGCGGCCACCCCAGCGGGCCGCGCAACGCGGGACTGGCTCTTGCCCGGGGCGAGTTCATCGCCTATCTGGACCATGACGACGTCTGGCGGCCCGAGCACCTTCGTGTCCTGCTCGGCATGCTGCGGGCGGACGCGGACCTCGCGGTGACGGGCTGCACGTACCACGACGCCGACGGCGAGGAGGCCGCCGAGTTCTCGCCGCTGTCGGCCTTCTGGCACCCCCAACTCCAGGTGCTGGGCCCTATGTTCGAGCCGTCGAGGGCGGGACATCGCCGCGGTGTCGTGGAGCGGGTCGGGGGCTGGCGCGGCGGTGCGGGCCTGGAAGACTGGGATCTGTGGCTGCGGGTGGCCGACGCGGGCCATACGTTTCGCACCGTCGTGGAACCGACCGCGGCCCTGCTGATGGACAGCGGCACCCGTAGGAACCGGATGCCGCGCCCCCACCGGCTGCCCCTGGTCGTCCTCGACGACGCGCGAACCGCTCATGCGCTGCTGTGCGAACTCCGGTCGGGCCGGTACGACGAGTTGTTCCGCGCCGCCGTCCTGGCGGACATGAGGGACTGGTACCGGCAGATGGACGACTCCGGCGCCCTGGTACGGCCCCTCGACTGGAGCGAGGACCTTGACGAGGAGATCGAACGCGTGGTCTCGGGTGAGGTGAAGCTCTTCGAGGAGCTCGTGTTGGTGCCCGAACAGGGGCGGTACGCCATCGCGCGGAACCTGCTCTGTTCCCGCGTCGAGCACGCCCGCCGCGCCGCGCGGCTGGTGCCCTCCGTCCAGCCGCGTGTGCTCCGGCTGGTCAGGGATCTGGCCGAGGGTGGGCCCGGCGGGCGGGCCCACCGGTCAGATGAGGCCCTTCTCCTTGGCCCGTAGTGCCGCCTGGAAGCGGGTGGCGGCGTGGAGGTGCTTCAGCAGCTCCGCGACCCGCCCCCGGTAGGTGCGCACCGATATGCCCAGTTCACGTGCCGCGACCTCGTCCTTGTCGGCGCGTGCCATGGCTTGGAGCACCTTCAGCTGCATCCCGTCCAGTGGGGCGGGGCCACGCCCCGGCGGGAGCAGCGTCGAGGCGTCGAGCGCTTGGGACCAGCAGCGGTCGAAGAACGACAGGAGCGTGCCGACCAGCGCTCCCTGCTCCACCATGGTGCTCGGTGAGGTGCCCCGCTCGGCCTGCACGAGGGCGGTCTCCCGATCGACGATCAGCACCCGCTCGAACCCTCCGTCCAGGAGGCGGACCTGTGCGCCGTGCCGGATCATCTCGGTGAGGAACGTGGACGTGGCCTCGTCCTCCAGAGCCCGTTTGTGTATCAGGGTTTTCACGGTCACACCGCGTCGCAGGCAGCTCACGGCGACCCGACGCGAGGCCAGGATCGTCTGTGGTGTCAGGGTCCAATTCGGCTGCATCGTCAGCACTTCACGCCGGGCCTGGACCATGAGTTCCCCGGCCCGGTCGCACCCGGCCTTGTCGTCTCCCTGAAGCTGTCTGGGAGAACGCCAGGCGAGAGGCTGGCGGATCAGTGAGTAACCGAACGACAGGACTTCCTGCTGCTCTGCGTGCAGGCTTCTGAGCCGCTGTTCCAGAAGTCGTCCGACACTCTCGTCGGGGTTGAGGGCGGTCGGCTCGCCGTGTTCATCCAAGCGGACCATGCCCTGCTCGGCGAGTCTTCGCAGCGAGGCGCGGATGTCCTCGTCGTCACGGTCGAGGACCACGCACAGGCCCGATACTCCCATCTCTGTTTCCCGCAAAAGGGTTTTGTACACCAATTCGTCGAAACTTGACATACCCAATGCAGTTAAGGTCATTTCCCCCATGACCTTATTCGAACATTAGTTCCCGTAGCTGTCAAACATTAAAGCGAAGGAGCGAAATGGTCGCCCTGTCCTGTACGGCGGGCGGACCCGGCCAGCGGGTCCGCCGACGCCTTTCCTACAGAGCGGACGAGGCGATGACCGCGGTGAGAGCGGCGACCGTGGTGCGGATCGCGTCTCCGAGTGCCGCGGCCGTGCCTTGCCCCTCGGCGATCGCGGTCAGACGGTACTCGGGTGCCTCTGCCCCGGGGCCCTGCGCCATGACGCCCTGAAGGCCCGCGTGGTGCAGCACTGTGATCAGAGCCGCCGTGCGCTCATCGGGGTCCTGGCCCTGCGTGAGGACGGCTGTCAGCCGTCCTCGCAGCGCCGCGAGTTCCGACAGGCCGGTGACCGGGTGCTTCACCGATCCGAAGGCGCCGAGGACCCGTCGTCCCTGCTCCCGCACCAGTCTCTTCTCCGACAGTCCCCGGTACGCCGTGTCGAGTGCTTGCTCGCGTACGGCCAGCAGCCACTCCCGTGGCGTCTCCTCGGGATGGCTCTGTATGTGCTCGGCCATGGCCGCGGCCGCCGGATCCACTGGCGTCGGCGCTCCAGCGACGACGAGTGCACCGTCACGCTCCGTCAGGTACCCGGAGAAGCTCAGCTCCAGCAAGGCGGCCGCCGAAACGGCCAGGGACACCCGCAGCGGCGCTTCGCGCAGCGTGCCGGTCTCTTCGTCCAGTGCGAGCAGCACGATCTGCTCGCCGATTGTCAGATCCTTGGTCATGGGATCCCCCTCTCGAGAGAGAGACGAGCAACAGGAAGCTGAGGTTCCACGCACGCGTCGGCAAAGTCGAGTGATCGGGCCGGGCCGTAGCCAATGGTGCGGCCATTCACTTCGATTAAGCCGTTTTTGTAATTCGCTTTCCGGTCAGGGGGCGGTTCGTGAGCTGATGTCCCTTTCTTGGGTAGCTGGTCGTTGCCGAGCGCTTGACGCACAGATCCTGCGGAGTCGGCCGGTCTTGCGGGTGATGGTGAGAACGGACGTAGCATGCTCGAACTGGTGCACGTAACAGTCGCACTCCGGGCTAACATCGCCGAGTGTTAAGTAAAGACGGCCTCATGAATTTCCCGGTACCAGCAGGCCGATGGCTCATCGCCGGCGCCAGTGGGCGGCTCGGACGCGAAGTGCACGCCCAGTTGACCGCTCAGGGCGCGGACTGCGTGCCACTCGGCCGGGACCGCCTGGACGTGACCGACGCCCGGGCCGTCGACGAGACCCTGCGGCACTGGCGCCCTGACATCGTGGTCAACTGCGCTGCTTGGACGGACGTGGACGCGGCCGAGTCCCACGAGGAGGAGGCGCGGCGAGTCAACGCCGACGGTGCGCGGCATCTCGCTCGCGGCTGCGCCGCCCAGGGTGCCCGGCTGCTGCACGTGTCCACCGACTACGTCTTCCCCGGCGTCCTGTCGGACTTCGGGACCCCGTACTCCGAGGACGCACCCACCGCGCCGGGCACGGCCTACGGCCGCACGAAGCGCGCCGGCGAGCGCGCGGTGCTCCGGGAACTGCCGGATGCCGCCACCGTGGTGCGAACTGCCTGGCTCTACGGCAGGGACCTGGACGGGTTCGTCGGGGCCATGGCCCGCGCGGCCCGGGGCGACGGCACCGTGGACGTGGTGCGCGACCAGTACGGCCAGCCGTCGAACGCCGCGGACGTGACTGCCCAGCTGATCGCCTTGGCCGGCCTGCCTGCCCACGCGGTGCGTGGCGTCTTCCACGCCACGAACGCGGGCAGCGCCAGCCGGTACGAACTGGCTCGGGAGGTGTTCCGGCTACAGGGCGCCGACCCGGACCGGGTCCGGCCGACCGACAGTTCCCGGATACCGCGTCCCGCTCGGCGACCGTACTGGAGCGTCCTCGGTCACCGTCGCTGGACCGAGGCCGGGCTGCCCGCGCCGCGGGATTGGCGCACCGCGCTGGCCGAAGTGTGCGGGCCGGGGCGGCAGGAGGGGGCTGCGTGAGACCGCTGAAGGTGCCCGGAGCCTGGGTGGCCGATCCCCCGTCGTTCACCGACGACCGGGGTTCCTTCCACGAATGGTTCCGGGCCGAGGACGTGCGCGCCGCCGCGGGGCGCCCCTTCCACCTGGCCCAGGCCAACTGCTCGGTGTCGCGGCGTGGTGTGGTGCGGGGCATCCACTTCGCCGACGTGCCACCCGGGCAGGCGAAGTACGTGACGTGTGTGCGCGGTGCGGTGCGTGACGTCGTGGTGGACCTGCGCACCGGATCGCCGAGCTTCGGCGCCTGGGACGCGGTCCAGCTGGACGCCGACAACCGGCGCGCGGTCTTCCTCTCCGAAGGACTGGGCCACGGCTTCCAGGCCCTGACAGATGACGCGACGGTGGTCTACCTCACCACGTCCGGCTACGACGCCTCCCGCGAACACGCTGTGGATCCCTTCGACCTGCGCCTGGGCATCGCCTGGGACAGCGACATCCCGCCGGTGCTGTCCGCGAAGGACGCTGCGGCCCCCGGCCTCGCCGCCGCCGAGGCGGCCGGGCTGCTGCCTTCCTACGACATGTGCGTCACCGTCCCGACCGGCGCGGTGCGCCCTCTCCCGACCGACCCCGAGGAGTCCCTGTGAAGGCGCTCGTCCTCTCCGGAGGATCCGGAACCAGGATGCGTCCCCTGACCCACACGTCAGCCAAACAGCTGGTGCCCGTGGCCAACCAACCTGTCCTGTTCTACGCCTTGGAAGGGATCGCCGAGGCAGGGGTGACCGAGGTGGGCGTCATCGTCGGGGACACCGAGCAGGAGATACGCGCCGCGGTCGGGGACGGATCGCGGTGGGGCCTGGACGTCACCTACATTCGTCAGGACCGGCCTCTGGGCCTGGCGCACGCCGTGGCCACAGCCCGTCCCTGGCTCGGCTCCGACGACTTCGTCATGTACCTCGGTGACAACTTCCTGCTCGACGGCATCGCGGAGCAGGCACGACAGTTCCGGGCCTCCCGACCGGCTGCGCAGATCATGCTGGCCCAGGTGCCCGATCCTCGCGCGTTCGGGGTGGCGACCCTGGACGAGGCCGGCCGGGTGACCGCACTCGAGGAGAAGCCCGAGTTTCCCAAGAGCGATCTCGCTCTGGTCGGCGTGTACTTCTTCTCCCCGGCGATCCACGAGGCGGTGGCCGCCCTCCGGCCTTCCGCGCGAGGCGAGCTGGAGATCACCGACGCCCTCCAGCGGCTCATCGAGGACGGTGCCGATGTCCGGTCCTCCATTGTGTCCGGCTACTGGAAGGACACCGGGAACGCCATGGACATGCTGGAGGTGAACCGGTTGGTACTGGACCGGATCGCGCGCCGCTGCGACGGTGCGGTCGATGCGCACAGCGAGATCGTCGGCCGGGTTGTCGTCGCCGAGGGCGCCACAGTGCGCGGCTCGCGCGTGGTGGGGCCGGCGGTGATCGGGGCCGGAACCACCGTCACCAGTTCGTACATCGGGCCCTTCACGTCCATCGCGGAGAACTGCTCGGTCTCCGGTAGTGAGATCGAGTACTCCATTGTGCTGCCCGGTGCGACCATCGATGGAGTACGCCGCATCGAGGCGTCGGTGATCGGCCGCAACGTGGAGATCGTGCCCACCACCCGCGCCCCGCACGCCCACCGGCTGCTGCTCGGCGACCACAGCAAGGTGCAGATCCCGTCATGAGGAGAATCCTGATCACCGGCGGTGCCGGTTTCATCGGTTCGCACTTGGTCCGCACGGTTCTCGCACCGGACCGGCCGCTCGGTGCCGTGCACGTGACCGTTCTGGACAGCCTGACCTACGCCGCAAACCTGGACAACCTGGACACCGTGCGGCATCATCCGGGATTCCGTTTCGTGCAAGGAGACATCACCGACGCGGTGGTGGTCGACCGGCTGATGGCCGAGCACGACGCCGTGGTCCACCTGGCGGCCGAGTCCCACGTGGACCGCTCCATCGCCGCCGCCCTCCCCTTTGTCCACACCAATGTGCTGGGCACGCAGACCCTGCTGGACGCCGCGCTGCGGCACGGCACGGAGCCCTTCGTGCACGTCTCGACGGACGAGGTGTACGGTTCCGTGCCGTTCGGCAGCGCGACCGAGCAGGACCCTCTGCTGCCCAGCTCGGCCTACTCCGCGTCCAAGGCATCCAGTGACCTGCTGGCTCTCGCCTGCCACCGCACCCACGGCCTCGACGTGCGCGTCACCCGCTGCTCCAACAACTACGGTCCCTACCAGTTCCCGGAAAAGCTGATCCCGCGCTTCGTCACTCGGCTGCTGCGCGGCGAGAACGTGCCGCTGTACGGCGACGGTGAGAACGTCCGGGACTGGCTCCATGTCGACGATCACTGCCGCGGTCTCATCGCGGTGCTCACCCGAGGCCGACCGGGCGAGATTTACAACATCGGTGGCGGTACGGAACTGACCAACAAGGAACTGACCGGCGCCCTGCTTGCGGCTTGCGGCGCTGAATGGGACCGGGTGGACTGGGTCGCCGACCGTAAGGGCCACGACCTTCGCTACTCCGTGGACTGGTCGAAGATCCGCCGGGAACTCGGCTACGAACCGCAGCGCGACTTCATGTCCGGGCTCGCCGAGACCGTCGACTGGTACCGCGAGCGCTACGAACCCTGAGAGGGAACGACTGCACGGCCGCAGGGAAGAATCCCCCAACGCCTCCGCCGAGTTACGGGACACGGCTCCAGGCAGGCGAAGGCCCGGATCGTGATCCGGGCCGTGATCCTGCTGGTGGTGGGCAGCGCGCTGGCGATGACCAACTTCGGCGGCGCCGGAATCCTCAACTTCTACGCGTTGTACTTCCTGCTGGCCCTGCCCCTGCTGCGGCTGCGGGCCAGGACACTCGCGACCATCGCGGTCACGCTCGCGGTCGTCACGCCGCAGGTGGCGTTCGGCCTCAGGGCACTGCTCAACGAGTCGATCGTGAACAGCATCGACTCGTACGACCCGATCGCGCGACTCTGCGGTGTGGGCGTGCTCGACCTCCTGCTCACCGGCCTCTACCCGGCGATCACCTGGATGACGTTCGTGGTCACCGGCATGACGCTGGGCCGGCTGGATCTGACCTCCGGCGCGGTGCAGCGGCGGCTGGCCGTGGTCGGTCCTGCGGTGATCGTGTTCGGATACGGCGTCTCGTGGCTGGCGCTCCGGTTGACCGGCGGCGCTCAGAAGATCATGGCCGGGATGGCTGCCATGAAGGACCCCGGCGCCATGAAGGACCCCGGCGCCATGAAGGACCCCGGAATGGCAGCGGACTCCTTCGACATGAAGATCGGTGGTGGGCTGTGGGGCCCCGACGCATGGGGGCTACTGGCAGCCGAGCCGCACACCGGATCCACATTCGACCTCGTCGGCAGCATCGGGATCGCGATCACCGGGCTCCTGTGCCTGACGGCGGCGATGGACCGACTGCGGTGGCTGCGCCGGCTGGCAACTCCGATCATCGCTGTCGGCACCATGTCCCTGACCCTGTACGTGGGCCACATCCTGGTCATCCTCGCCCCGCCGGGTGAAGCGGCCACCCCGCCACAGTCCGCCTCCGCCGCGCTGCTGCTCTGGTTCATCGTCGGGGCCACCCTGTTCGCGGCGATCTGGTCTCGCTTCTTCCGCCGCGGACCGCTGGAGTACCTGCCCAACGGCGCCACCAAACTGGCGACATTCGTCCGATGAGCCTCGGGCGGGCGCCCCGGGCCACGTTCACCGACGGCGCCCGTACGGCCGTACTGACAGGGCCCGGGTTGTGAGTGCCTTGCCGCTGCTGCGGTTCACGCGCACTCACCACGCACTGGTGTTGATCCCGCGAGGAGCCCCGGTCACCCGACCACGAAGGTCGTCACGCTTCGAGCGGGAAGCGTGGCGGTGAAGGAGCCGTTCGACGCGCCGGTCGTGCCCTGGGACGCGACGTTCCTGCTCGCGTCGGTCAGCCAGGAGGAGACACTGGACACCGTGCTGTTCGCCAGGGAGAACTGCTGCCTCACCGCAGCGGTCCCCTTGTTGATGGCAACGACGACGACCGTGCGCTGATCGCCCCGGTACGCCGAGACGTAGACGTTCGACGCCGGGTTCGCCGTCGCCTCGATCCGTACATATCCGGGGCGGACGAACCTGGCGAAGTGCGCCATGCTGGCGCCGCGCTTGCTGATCCGGCCGTCCTCCCGCATGGGGCCGTAGCTGCGCCGGATGTACCACCAGATGTACGCCTGGAACTCGGCGTCCACCATGGCGCGGTGGATGTGCTCCCCCACGTCGAGCGCCTGGGGCCAGAGGTCCGCCGAATCGGTGCTGTTGGGGTAGTAGACCTCGGTCATCCAGAGTTCTTTGCCCGCGCCCCTTTGCTTGAAGAGGGGATAGGGGAAGTCCGCGAACCGCGTGCCGTAGAGGTGGGCTCCGATGATGTCCACGTTGGCGAGCGCCACGGGGTCGTTGAGGATCGGGTCCGAGATGTTCTTCCGGTACTGGAAGGACTCGGGCGCGATGACCCTGGTGCCGATCGAGCCGGCGTTCTCCCGCAGGAACCGGACCATTTCGGCGGGAGTCCACCACGTCCAGTCCTGGGCGTAGTCGGGTTCGTTCTGCACCGATATGCCGTACAGGTTCACCCCGTTGTTCCGCAGGAACCCGTTGAAGTCGTTGAGGTGCTGGGCATAGGCGCCGTACATGTCGTACCTGAGGCGCCTCGCGTTGGTCTGACTGCCGTGGACGAAGGTCTCGACCATGCTGGCGGGGGGATTCCACGGCGACGCGATGACGGTCGCCCCGAGCTCGGTCGCGCGCCTGGCCGTCGCCACATCACGGCTCCAGTCCGCCCGGTTCTCGGGGACGGGGATCCTCAGCACGGATAACCCCAGCCGGCCCTCGCCGGTGCCGAACGCCGTGTCCCG
Organism: Streptomyces sp. NPDC043427; assembly: GCF_056436655.1. NCBI lineage: Bacteria > Bacillati > Actinomycetota > Actinomycetes > Kitasatosporales > Streptomycetaceae > Streptomyces > Streptomyces sp. NPDC043427. Next base: position 163,369 of record NZ_JBWKCC010000017.1, read on the forward strand.
CTGGGCGGCTGTCAGGTCGCCGATCCAGGCCGTGTGGGTCATGCCGCCGAAGCCCCGAATCGTCTGCCGCCGCGCCGACGGGTCGATGACCGCCGTCGCGGCAGCCGTCGCGGCCGCAGCTTCCGAAGCCCCCACGGGCGCCGTCGTGGCCGTGAGGATCGGCAGGGCCCCCAACGTCGCCAGGACGGTTCGCCGGCCCGGCGATCTCCGCTCGCTGCTCACGGGCTCATTCCGATCTTGCGGCATGTCTCCTCCTCTTGGTTGTCGGTGCTGACCTGACCCGCGCATCAATGGGAGTGCTCCCATTCGCGGGAAGGGCTACGCGCTGGTCTTGTTCGGAGGGGAGGTGCTGTTGGTCGTTGCCTCGGCCTGCCCTTGGCGGCTTGGGGAGCCACCCATGCTGTTCGATATTGCGAACGGCATGCAGGATTTCGCATCCTTGGTACGTCGGGAAGTTAACGATTGCCGCTCGCCACCACAAGCCTCAGCGCGCGACCAAATGCGGGCGGGGATGGTCCGCACGTGGTTGCCCGCACTGCCTGGCACGCGGTCGCGCGTCGGTATCAGCGTGTGTTGCCTCTGCGCAGGACCTTGTCGACGCCGACCGCGACGACGACGAGGGTCCCGGTCGCGACGTCCTGGTAGAGGCTGTCGATACCCGCCTGGGTGAGGCCGGAGCGGAGCACGGTGACGATGAGCGTTCCGATGAGCGTTCCGGCGACGCTTCCCCGGCCGCCGAAGAGGCTGGTCCCGCCGATGACGACGGCGGTGATGCTCTCCAGGTTCGCCGTCTGGTAGGCGTTGGGGTCGGCGTTGGGAATGCGGCCGAGGGACTGCCAGGCGGCGATGCCGTAGAGGAGACCGGCGGTGACGTAGACCGACAGGACCGTGTGCCGCACGCTGATGCCGGTCAGGCGGGCGGACTCGGGTGCGTTGCCGACGGCGTAGATGTGCCGGCCCCAGGCTGTCTTGCCGAGCACGTACCAGAAGAACGTGTACAGACCCACGAGCAGGAACGTCCCCCAGGTGATGAGCACGCTGCCGAGGTGGATGCCGTTCCCCCAGATGACCAGGAGGTCGCTGGTCACCGGATAGCTGCGGGACTCGGAGTAGAGCCTGCTCACGGCATAGATGACGGTCAGCGCACCCAGGGTCACGATGAACGGTGGCAGGCTCAGCCGGGCCACGAGGACACCGTTGACGAGCCCCAGGCAGGTCGCCACGGCAAGACCGAGCAGCAGCGCCGCCGCGGGGCTGCCCCCCTCGAACACGGGCTTGGCCATGACGAGCGTGGCGAGGACCGCGATGGCCCCGTTCGACAGGTCGATGCCCGCGGTGAGGATGATCAGGGTCTGGCCCAGCGCCAGGATGCCGATCACGATGGACTGCTGCAGCACCAGGGAGAGGTTGTCCGGCGTCAGGAACGTGTCCGTCGTCAGCGAGAAGACCAGTACAGCGCTGGCCAGGGCCGCGAGGGGGCCGACGGTCGGTGTGCGCAGGGCGTACCGCAGCCCGTTCCGCAGCCCGGCGCCCGGGTCGCCGCCGTCGGCGGGACTGGCGGTGACGGGAGATCTCATGATCCGTTACTGATCCCTTCGCCCGGTGGGCGCGGAAGGGTCACCCCAGCAGTACCGGAGCCCCCAGTCGCTGTTCCGGGACGCCAGTCCGCGTACCGGCTTGTCGGTGATGAGTGTCGTGCCCGTGTCCGTGAAGCCGGACGGTTTCTTCCCGCTCCTGACGAAGTCGGTGACCGCGGCCACGCCCTGGTCGGCCATCCTGACCGGGAACTGCATGACGGTGGCCGCGTACTTGCCGGCTTTCACGTCGCGCACGCCGTCGCACCCGCCGTCGATGGTGCCGATGGTGACCCGACGGGTGAGGCCGCGTTCGGCGAGGGCCGTGTAGGCGCCGTTGGCTGCCGGTTCGTTGATGGCGTAGAGCGAGTTCACGTCGGTCGTGCGCTGCAGCAGGTTCTCCGTCGCGGTCTGCGCCCGGTTGCGGTCGCCGTTGGTGATCGTCTGTCCGCGGATCACCGGTGAGTCGTCCTTGATCCCGAAGCCGCTGAGGAAGCCGTCGTGCCGGAACTGGCTGACCGTGGAGCCCTCCGTTCCGTCGAGCATGAACAACTTGGGGGCCTGCTTGCCGAGCACGGCCCTGACGTAGGCGCCCTGGAGGCGTCCGGCTTTGAAGTTGTCGGTTGCGTACGTGGCGTCCACCGCGTTCGCCGGGTCCGTCGCGGTGTCCAGCGCGATCACGATGATGCCCTGCCGACGGGCCTCCGCGATGGCGCCCAGGATCCCCGTCGTGTTCGACGGCGTGATCAGGATTCCCTGCACATGGCGGGCGATGAGGCTCTCCACCGCGGCGACCTGGCCCTCGTTGTCGCCGTCGAACTTGCCGGACAGGGCGATGAGCTCGGCGTTGTTCTTCTTCGCCGCGGCTGCGGCGGCCTCGCGCATGGTCACGAAGAACGGATTGATCTCCGTCTTGGTCACCAGGCCGATCGTGACCTTCCGCGTCCCGTCGCCACCCGTGGAGTCCTGGTCCCCGCCGCAGGCGGCGGCGCCGAGCAGCAAGGTGGCCACCAGGAGGAGCGTCGCCCCTGGACGGGGACGCCGTGGCCGACTGCGCTCGCGGACGGTGTGGTGGTGTGCCATGGGTGACACCCTCCTCCGGCCGGGTCCGGCATCGCGGAACCCCTGGCTAAGCCGTCTGCACCATATGTCTGTATTGATCATAGCTATCGCCCTGTGCGCCGTGTCGCTGCGCGTCTCTTCGACCACCCCAGTCCGGCTCTCCCGCCCGCGCCGGTTTTCGGTCCGGCACGCCCGCGCCCGCCCTGGGCGTGCCGCCATCGAGCGCGAGGTGTCGCGCCCGGTCGCACCGGCCGGGGAGCGTGCGTCCTGCATTGCATACGTCCCGTTTGAGGCGAAAGATGTTGTTACGGACACACCGGGACGGGCGGAGTCCTGGCCCTGGCAAGGGAAGTGCCGGGCTCACCTGTGGCCGGAGTTCCACCGAGACCGCGCGGCGTCACCACGGTCACGCGGAGAAGGCGAGGTTCGCTTGACTGGGCCGCCCCTGCTCGCGCTACGCGGAATCTCCAAGCGGTTCGGCGCCGTACAGGCCCTCAAGGACGTGGATCTGGAGGTCCACGAGGGTGAGGTCGTCGCTCTGGTGGGTGACAACGGTGCCGGCAAGTCCACCCTCATCAAGGTCATCGCGGGTGTCGATTCCGCCGACAAGGGTGTCATCGAGTGGGAGGGCCGGGCCGTCCAGATCAGAACCCCCCGGATCGCTCAGCGTCTCGGCATCGCGACCGTGTACCAGAAACTGGCGTTGTGCGATGACCTCAATGTCGCCGAGAACCTCTTCCTGGGGCAGGAGCGGCGGTGCCCCGGCGTCCGGGGCCGCCTGTTCCGGTTGATCGACTACGACGCCATGCGCAGGGAGGCACGCGGGCAGCTTGACGCGATGGGCATCCGGGTCCCCGATGTGCGTGCTCCGGTCGCTTCACTCTCCGGGGGCCAGCGGCAGACCGTCGCGCTCTGCCGCGCGCTCCTTGGTCGCCCGAAGGCCGTCCTCCTGGACGAGCCCACCGCGGCGCTGGGCATCCGACAGACCGGTCACATCCTCGACGTCGTCGACGAGCTCCGAGAGCGGGGCATCGGGGTGGTCCTCATCAGTCACAACCTGGGAGACGTCAAGGCCGTCGCGGACGAGGCGGCCGTGCTGCGGCTCGGCTGCAACAACGGCTTCTTCCATGTGCCGACCACGCCGCAGGAACAGATCTTCTCCGCCATCGTCGGCGCCACGAGCAACCGTTCCTAGGGACTGAGCGGGAGTGAGTCCTGGCAACAGGACGCACTCCCGCTCAGTCCCTAGGAACGGTTTCTGTGTGGGGACGGCTGTGCGTCAGCGCCGGCGTCAGAGCGAGCTGGTGGCCGAGAAGCCGTAGTTGCGGACGCCCTTGCCGTCCTCGTCCCAGTTGAGCCTCAGGGCGCCGTCGGCGTATGCGCTCTTGCTCCCCACCTTCTTCTTGATCGTGGACGAGGTCCACGAACCATTGCCGCTGCCGTTCATGGCCGCCAGCTTGTCCTGGATGTCGAAGTCCTTCTTGACCAGGACAGTGTCCGCGCCGGCGTCGGCGTGCTTGAGATACAGCCGGAAGCCGGCGCTGTCGAAGGTTTCATACAGGTGGTCGGTTCCGGAGTACCACGGAGGCGCGTCCCAGCTCACCGTGGCCTTGGCGTAGACGTAACCACCGGACCGGGCCACGCAGTTCTTGACGGTGAAGTCCCAGTTGTCGCCCCAGGGGCCGGAGTACCCCGCGTCGTCGATGGTTTTGGAACTGCTCTTGCACTTCCAGCTCAGCGCGGACGCCGGGGAGACAGCCAGCACCGACGCGCCGACGACGGTAGCTCCGACCAACGCGACCGACATGGCCTTCCTGCTCGCGGACGACCGCAGCGCAGGCGATATTCGACGCAGACTCAGTTTCATGGGTCCCCTCGTTTTGGTGTGGAGTTCTGCTCTGCCGGGGCAGAGGTCGATCACCCTACAACGCCTTCGCGTCTGCACATGATCCGGGTCAAGTGGCGGCGCGTACGAGGCAGTTGGCCTCGCCGCCAAGAGCGCGAGGCTGCCGTCGCAAATGACGTCCCGGCTCGTGGGCGCAGGAAGCCTGCGCCTGTCAACCAGCTGTTGATCTTCATTGGCTCGGTCAACTGCCGGGGGCCAGGCGATGTTGCCTGCGCAATCAGGTGGTGCGGTTGCCGACCGGGGCGAGGTTCGTTCCGTAGGCCGGTTGGTGGGCCCCGTCGCGTTCGACGGCGTCGGTACGGCACCCCGGCACCTGCCCGGCAGGTGGGCTCAGGCACGCAGATAGGCCAGTACCGCCAGGACGCGACGGTGGTCGTCGGGGGCCGTTGGCGGGAGTTCGAGCTTCAGGAGGATGCTCGCGATGTGCTTGGCGACGGCGGCGTCGGTGACGACGAGTCGGCGGGCGATCGCCGCGTTGGAGCGGCCCTCGGCCATGAGAGCCAGGACCTCGCGTTCGCGGGGTGTGAGCCGGTCCAGGGGATCGCGGTGGCGGGCGAGCAGCTGGCGTACGACTTCGGGGTCGACGACCGTGGATCCGGCGGCGACGCGGGTGACGGCTTCGGCGAACTCCTCGACGTCGCCGATGCGTTCCTTGAGCAGGTAGCCCGTGCCGACGCTGCCACGGCGGTCGTCCAGCAGTTCCTCGGCGAAGGTCTGCTCGACGTACTGGCTGAGGACGAGGACCGCGAGCCCGGGCTGCTCGGACTGGAGCCGGCGGGCGGCCCGCAGCCCCTCGTCCGTCTGGCCGGGTGGCATACGGACGTCGGTGATGACCAGGTGCGGCCGGTGTTCCCGGGCCGCGGCGAGCAGGGAAGGGCCGTCGCCCACCGCGGCGAGGACCTGGTGGCCGAAGCGCTGGAGGAGGTGAACGAGACCTTCGCGCAGGAGGACGGCGTCCTCCGCGATCACTATGCGGACGGACGGCCGCACGGGATCTCCGCTCTGAGCAGGGTGGGCCCGCCGGGCGGGCTGGACAGGAGCATTCTGCCGTCGGCGGCGGCGATCCTGTCGGCGAGGCCGATGAGGCCCGTACCGCGAGCGGGGTCGGCGTTGCCCGAACCGTTGTCCTCGATGTCGAGGCGGAGCACTCCGTCATGGCAGCGGGCGGTGATGCGACAGTGGTCGGCACCGCTGTGTCTGGCGATGTTGGTGAGCGCCTCGGCGGTCACGAAGTACGCGGTCTGCTCGACGGCGGCCGGAAGCCGGCCGGAGAGATCGATGTCCAAGCGCGCGGGGACCGGGCAACGCCCGGCGATGTCCCGCACGGCGGCGGGCACCCCGCGCTCGGTCAGGACCTGGGGATGGATGCCCCGGATCAGTTCCCGCAACTCGGTGAGCGCCTCCTTGGCCAGGGCGTGGGCCTCTGCGACCTGCCCCGCCGCGGCGCTGCCGGGCGGCAGGTCGAGGGCGGCGAGGCCCAGCTTCATGGTGAGGGCGACGAGGCGCTGCTGGGCACCGTCGTGGAGGTCACGTTCGATGCGGCGGCGTTCGGTCTCGAAGGCGTCGACGAGGCGGGCCCGGGAGCGCACGACCTCGCGCAGTTCGTGGTCCTTCGGGAAGAGGACAGCACGGGTCACAGCGGCGCGGACGCCGGCCCAGGCACCGATGGGGTACGCGGACACGGGCAGGAGCAGGGCACCCGCGACGGGACCGGCCACGGTCTGCCAGGGGGAGGCGGTGGGCTGGAGGGGCGCGAGGAGGAGGAAGCCCGGGATGCCGAGCGAGACCAGGACGACGGCCAGGTCCATCCAGCCCACCGCCAGGACGGATACGGCGCCGTAGCCGGCGACCCGCAGACCGTTCCGTGGCTCGGGCCGGTCACTGCGGCTCCCTCGGTCGCCTCGGTCGCCTCGGTCGCCTCGGTCGCCTCGGTCGCCTCGGTCGACGAGCGCGAGGCGGCGTCGCTCGAGCGGACCCGCGAGGGCGGCGGCGAAGACCACGACGGCCACCGCACAGAGCACCGTGGCCCCGGTGCCGATGGGCGCGGTGAGCAGCCCGCCGACACCGAGGTACGCGGCCGTCGCGAACACCCCGCCGGACAGCAGGAACCCCAGCGCGCGCCACGGCCACACGGTGCGGAGATATCCCAACGGGCTGCGGGCGAGGGCCTCCAGGACGGTTCGAGTGGTCACGCGGTCGAACGTAGCGGCGCCGGTCCCCGGAGGCAGTAGTGCCAGATGGAGTATCACCTCTCGCCCAGGCGGGAATGCGCCGGGTGGTTCTCCTGCCGTTGCCTTGCAACATGACCACGACACACACCACTTCGGCGGCCGTGCGGCCCGTCGAGCTGTGCTCGGTGACGAAGCGCCACGGCACCGGGGATCAGGCCGTCACGGCTCTCGACGACGTGTCCACGCACTTCGCGGCTGGCACGATGACCGCCGTCATGGGCCCCTCCGGTTCCGGCAAGTCCACCTTGCTGCACTGCGCGGCGGGCCTCGACCGGCCGACCGCCGGGGAGGTGCTGATCGGCGGTACGGACCTGGGCGGGCTGGACGAGAACGCGTTGACGATGCTGCGCCGGGAGCGGGTGGGTTTCGTCTTCCAGGAGTTCAACCTCGTGTCGGCACTGACCGCAGCGCAGAACGTCGAACTGCCGTTGAGACTGGCCGGGCGGCGCCCCGCGGCAGACGAGGTGCGGGCGGTGCTAGCCGCTGTCGGGCTCGCGGACCGCCTCGGACACCGGCCGGGCGAACTGTCGGGAGGCCAGCAGCAGCGAGTCGCGATCGCGCGGGCGATGATCGCGCGGCCGGCCGTCCTCTTCGCCGACGAGCCGACCGGCGCGCTGGACACCCGGGCGTCGCGGACGGTGCTGCGGCTGCTGAGGGACCTGGTGGGCAGCCAGGGCCAGACGGTCGTGATGGTGACGCACGACCCTGCCGCCGCGGCGTGTGCGGATCGCGTGCTGCTGCTGGCGGACGGACGGCTCGTGGACGAACTGCCGGGTGCCGCCGGTGCCGAGGCGATCGCGGCGCGGACCGCCGCGCTGGAGGTTGGACCGTGATCAGCCTGGCGACGGCAAGGGAACGCTGGAGCTCCTTCCTGGGGTGCTTCGTGGCCGTGGCGCTGGGCGTCGCGGTGGTGGCGATGAGCGCGCTGGTGCTGCTGTCGGACGGCACGAGGGTGCCTGAACGGCTCGCGGGGGCACCGGTGTTGGTGCAGAGTCCGGCGGGGACGCAGACCGGTGGAGTGTTCGTGGAGAACCCGCCGTGGGCACCGGGGCGCGCCGAGGAACTGCGACGGAAGCTGGCCGAGCTGCCGGGAGTCACCGATGCGGTGACGGACCGGTCGTTCTACGCGCAGGCGGCGGACACCGAACAGCGCAGGGGCGAGCGACAGGGCCACCCCTGGTCGACCGCGGCGCTTGCCGCGTACGGCCTGAGCGAGGGCAGGCCGCCTGCCACCGCGGGCGAGATCGTCGTGGACCGGTCCCTCGGGTTCACGCCGGGCGAGCCCGTCACGGTGCTGACGGCGCGCGGACCGCAGCGGTTCTCGGTGTCCGGGACGATGAACGGCCCCGGTTACTACGTCACCGACCGGCGGGCCTCCGAACTGGCCGGCGGAGTACGGACCATCGGGCTGCTCCTCGCGCCGGGAACCGACGCCTCCCGCGTCGCGGCAGCCGCGCGGCGCGTCGCCGGCGGCGACGGCACGGTCCTGACCGGTGCCTTACGCGACGCGCTGGCGCCGAAGCAGGACGAGATGACCCGCTGGATCGGCGGCCAGGTGCTCACCGCCATGGCGCTGCTGTCCGCCTTCGTCACGGTCTTCGTCGTCTCCTCGACGTTCGCGTTCGCCGTCGCGCAGCGGCGCCGCGAGTTCGGTCTGCTGCGGACGATCGGCGCCACACCGCGGCAGCTGAAGCGGCTGGTGTACGGCGAGGCCCTGGCGGTGGGCGCCGTCGGTGCGGCGGCGGGGGCACTGCTCGGCGTGGTGCTCGCGCCCACGATGACCGGGGTGCTGATCGACGCGGGCTTCCAGCCGGCGGGCTTCGACGTGAGCCTGCGGTGGTGGGTACCGGTTGCGGCCTTCGCCTCGGGCGTGGTGGTGGCCCTCGTCGGCGTGGGGGCCGCGTCGCGCCGGGCGTCCCGGGTGAAGCCGCTGGAGGCGATGCGGGAGGCGGCGGTGGACAGCCGGCCGATGACGCGGCGCCGCCGGGTCGCCGGGCTGGCGGCGACGGGCGCGGGCGCGGTCTGCTCGGTGGGCACGGCCTTCGCAGGGGCCGACGGCATCGTGCTGCTGGCGCTCGGCACGGCGATGAGCCTGACAGTCGGCCTGACCCTCCTCGCACCGGCGCTTGTCGGGCCCGTCATCGGGACACTGACCCGGCCGCTCGCCCGGCGCCCCGGTGCGACGGCTGTGCTCGTCCGCGAGAACATGATCACCGCGGTGCGCCGAACCTCCGCCACCGTCGCCCCGGTGCTGGCGACCGTCGCTTTCGCCGTACTGATCACCAGCACCGTGCAGACGACCCAGAGTGCCGACACCGCCCGGCAGGCCGCGGCCGTACGGGCTGAGGCGGCGGTGGTGCCCAGAGGGACGCCGGGTCTGTCGGACGCGGCGGTGGCCCGGGTCGAGGGCACGTCGCTGCTGTCGACGACCGTGTACGGCGGTGACGGCGGAGCGGCCCTGTCCGCGGCGGGGGTGTCGTCCGGTTTCGAGCAGGTGTATGCCGTGCCCGCGCCCCGTGGCGAGACGGTCGTCGTCACGGCGGCGGTGGCGGCCGCGCACGGCTGGCGCAAGGGCCATGTCGCCCCACTCACCCTCGAGGACGGCCGTACGCGGAGGTTGCGTGTGACGGCCGTGGTGGACGACTCGATGCCGTACCAGGTCCTCCTCCCGCGCGACCTGGTACGCGACCACGACCCGTCCGCACTGGCGGACGTCGCCTACCGCACAACTCACGCCCCCACGCACCTCCTGGCCGGGCTCAGCGCCGATGAGGTCTCCGTGGAGGCGTACGCGGCCTCGGACGACGCCGAGGAGGACCGGCTTGTGTGGATCTTCACCCTGATGCTCGTCGCCGTATCGGCGGGCTACACGGCGATCGCCGTCGCCTCCACCTTGCTGACGGCCACCGCGGGCCGGGTACGCGACTTCCGCGTACTGCGCCTGTCCGGTGCGACGCCCCGCCAGGTGCTGCTGGCCCTTACAGCCGAAACGTGCTGTGTCGTCACCCTGGGCGCGGCCCTGGGCCTGGCGGCGGCCGCCCCGGCCCTGTTCGGCACGGTCCACGGCCTTCGCGAGGAGCTGGGCCTGCCAGTGGAGTTGTCGCCGGCCTGGCCCTGGCTCACGGGCGTGGTGGCAGGCTGCCTGCTGCTCGGCACGGCGGCCACCGTCCTGCCGGCCCGCGGCGCCCTGAGGCGCATGCGGCGGGCATGAGCAGACCGTCCGGCACGCGACCACTGATCACGCGTCCGCCCTGTAAGGGAATACGTGCTTGCCGCGTATCGGCGGCAGACCGTTGGTCAGCGGCAGGAGCCGGATGACGCTTCGCACCGCGCCGCTGCCACCCACGTCCCAACCCACGACACCCGGGGCGGCACGACACCGGGCAAGGCCGCGGCGGCGACGACTGGACGGAAAATCACTGTTCTGGTGCCCTTCCCGCCCCGATCGGCTGGCGAGACCACCACCATTGAGGCGCCAGGACTTCCGAATTCCGTAGTGGATTATCGATTCGGCTTCGTTTCTCTTTCCCCCTCCGTCCCTGGCAGATCATCTGTCCGCCACGGAGAATTCGAGCAAGCCGAATTTCCGTCAAGCAGCGCGATCGGCGCCTTTTGGACTTTATTCGCAGGAGGAGGCGGGAAACCGTTTCCCCATCTCTACGATCGCAAGCTATGACCGACATTCCACGGGAAAACACCGCCACCCGTGCGCGCTGGCAGACCTGTCTCCGACTTGCCCGCGAACTCCTTCTCGTCGGCCCGGACGACAAGGACCTCAAGCTCGACTATCTCCACACCCTGATCGACACGGGCCGCCTCGGCCCCACCCACCACCCACGCAAGAAGATCCTCGTCATCGGGGCCGGCATCACCGGCCTCGTCGCCGGCCGCCTGCTCAAGGACGCCGGCCACGACGTCACCATCCTCGAAGCGAACGCCGGCCGCGTCGGCGGACGCATCAAGACCTTCCGCGCCACCAAACAGCACCAGCCCTTCGCCGACCCCGCCCAGTACGCCGAGGCCGGTGCCATGCGGCTGCCCGACTTCCACCCGCTCGTCCTCGCCGTCGTCGACAAGCTCGGGCTCGGCCGCCGCCAGTTCTACAACGTGGACGTGGACCCCTCCACCGGAAGCGGCCCCGACGTCCCCGTCCCACCGGTGACGTACACCTCCTTCACCGGCCGGACCTGGACCTACGGTGACGACAGCCCCGACTTCCGCGAACCCGACAAGCGCGGCAACTCCTGGATCCGCGCCAACCGCGTCCAGGTACGGCGGGCCGACTACACCACCGGTCCCGAACGGATCAATGAGGGCTTCCACCTCACCGACGACGAGGTACGCGCCCCCGTCGTGAAAATGGTCGACGACGCGCTGGAGAGCGTGCGCGACTACTACTCCGACATCGTCGACGGAAAGCGCGTCAACAAACCGTTCGACGAGTGGGTCGAGGGCTGGGCCCGGGTGATCCGCGACTTCGACGGCTATTCGATGGGCGGCTTCCTGCGCGACCACGCCGGGCTCAGCGACGAGGCGATCGAGGCCGTCGGAACGCTGGAGAACATGTCCTCACGGCTGCACCTCTCCTTCTTCCACAGCTTCCTGAGCCGCAGCGACATCAACCCCACCGTCCGCTACTGGGAAATACCCGGCGGCAGTTGGCGCCTGCCGCACGCCCTCCACCAGGGCCTGCGCGACGAGGTGCGGCTCGGCCACCGCATGATCCGCCTCGAGTACCACGACCCCAGCCGCGACACCGACCCCGAGGGCACCGGCGCCGTCGGTCCCGACGGCTGGGGCGTGGCCGTGCAGACCGTCGCCGAGAACGACCCACAGGCCCCGCCGCGCCTGTGGACCGCGGACCTGGCGATCGTCACCATCCCGTTCTCCGCCCTGCGTTTCGTGGAGATCGTCCCCTCGATGTCGTACAAGAAGCGCCGCGCCGTCATCGAGACCCACTACGACCAGGCCACCAAGGTGCTGCTGGAGTTCAGCCACCGGTGGTGGGAGTTCACCGAGGACGACTGGCGCGGCGAACTGGAGAACATCGCACCCGGCCTCTACGAGTACTACCGGCTCAGCGCCGGAATGGACGCCGAACCCCACCTCACCCTCCCCGAGCCGGAGGCCGGCCTGCTCGGCGCCGCGGTCAAGGACAGCGACGTCACGGAAGAGATGCGGCAGCTCAACAGCACCATGCCGCTGCGCGGCCCCGCCGTCCGCCCCGCCACCCACTGCCACGGCGGGGGCTCCGCCACCGACAACCCCAACCGGTTCATGTACTACCCCTCGCACCGGGTCGAAGGCAGTACCGGCGGCGTCGTACTCGCCTCGTACTGCTGGTCCGACGACGCCGCGCGCTGGGACTCCATGCGCGACGCGGAGCGCTACGTCTACGCTCTGCGCAACCTCCAGGCCCTGCACGGCCGCCGCATCGAGGTCTTCTTCAGCGGCCGGGGCGCCACCAAGAGCTGGGCGCGCGACCCGTACGCCTTCGGCGAGGCCGCCATCTACACCGCGCACCAGATGACCAGCTTCCACCTGGACGTCTCCCGGCCCGAGGGCCCCGTGCACTTCGCCGGAGAGCACACCTCCCTCAAACACGCCTGGATCGAGGGCGCCCTGGAGAGCGCCGTCCGCGCCGCCGTCGCCGTCCACCAGGCCCCGCCGGTCACCACCCCGGGCCCGGACAGGGAGGAGTACTCGTCGTGATCGCGATCACCCCCGGGTGCACGGTCGCCCGCTACCTCGCTCTGCGCCTGGCCGAGCTGGGCATCACCCACCTGTTCGGTGTCCCCGGCAACCACCTCGGCCCGTTCCTGACCACCCTGCGCGCCGAGGGCGACATCGAGTGGGTCGGCACCCCCACCGAGGGCGGAGCGGGCCAGGCCGCCGACGCCTACGCCCGCATCCACGGCATGGGCGCGGCCGCGGTCACCTACAGCGTAGGCGCGTTCAACCTGCTCAACGCCTGTGGCGGCGCCTACGTCGAGCGGGTCCCGCTCGTCGCCGTCAACGCCTCCCCGCCCTACGAGCAGTGGCAGAACCAGCGCGCCCTCGGCCTGCTCACCTCCCACATGAGCCCCCGCACGGAGAGCAACCTGGACGTCTACCGGCAGGTCACCGTGGACGCACAGGTCATCTCCAACCCGGGCCTCGCCCCCGGCCAGATCGACGCCGCGCTCACCGCCTGTCTGACCGAGCGCAGGCCGGTCTACCTGGAGGTCATGGAGGACCTGTGGGACGAGCCCTGCGCCGAGCCCGAGGCGCCGCTCGTCCGCCGCGACCGGCCGTTCAGCGCGCGCAGCCGGACCATGCTCGACAACGCCGTGCACGCGATCCTCACCCTGATCGGGGAACACCCCGGCCCGGACGGCAGGCCCCGCCCGATTGTGTGGGCCGGCGAGGAGATCGACCGCTTCCGCCTCGCCGGGCAGCTCACCGACCTGGTGGAGGCCACCGGAGTGCCGTTCTGCACCAGCGTCGGTGCCAAGGCCGTCGTCGACGAGGACCTGCCGCGGTTCCACGGCGTCTACAACGGCCATGCCAGCCACCCGGACGTGCACTGGATCTTCAGGGACTGGGCCACCTGCCGGATCGGGCTCGGCGCCTGGTCCACGTCGAAGAACCTCGGCGGCGAGCAGTGCGTCGGCACCGACTGGGTGATGGCCGCGAACGGCGGCGTCAGCGTCGGCACCTCCTACTTCCCCGACGTCCAGCTCGAACAACTGCTGCCCGCCCTCCAGGACGCGCTGGTCAAGGACTACGGCTCCGGCGGGCTGACCGCCGACTACTACGCCGAGGCCCACGCCCACCACGGAGCGCCCGAGGGCCGCCCCGCCGCCCTCGAACACCACCGGGCCTCGCTCCACGTCAGCGGCTCGCGGTCCCGGCACCCCGAACACCTCACCTACGACGGCGTGTTCGACCGGATCAACCACTTCCTGGGCCACGAGACCCGGGAGGACTGGACGGTCGTCTCCGACGCGGCCTTCTCGCTCATCGGCTCGATGAACCTGTCCCTGCCCGCGGGCGGATTCCTGTCCCAGGTCAGCTGGCTGTCCATCGGCTGGTCGGTCGGCGCGGCCACCGGCGCCGCGCTCGCCCCCGAGCGCGGCGAGGCCCGCCCGATGGTGTTCGTCGGCGACGGCGCCTTCCAGGAGACCTGTCAGGAGATCTCCACCCACACCCGGCTCGGGCTGCGGTCGGTGGTGTTCGTCATGGACAACGGACACTTCTACGGGATCGAGCAGATGCTGGTCCACCCCTCCTACTACGCCGAGCACGCCGAGCACGACCAGAGCGACGCGGACTTCTACAACGTCCTCCACCCCTGGCACTACGACCGCCTCGCCGCCGTCTTCGCCGACAAGCACACCCCGGCGAACGGGCTGGCCGTCGCGGACACCTCCGAGCTGGACGCCCTGCTGGCCCGCCTCGCCGACCCCGCCGACCCGGTCAACGCCGGACCGCTGCTGGTCCGCGTCCGCCTGCGCCGGCGCGACTACCCGCGGGCGATGGCGTACAAGGTGCCCAAGCCCGCCACGACCACCTGACGGGCCGCTCGGTCCGCAGGGCGCAAGGGGCACGCCAAGGCGGTGTGCCTGGAGAAACCGGTAACCGAAGGGGGCAGGAAATGGCTGATCTCAACGTACTGATCGCGTTCGACGCGGCCACGATCGTCGAGCGGAACCCCAACGCGTCGAGGAACCCCGAAGCGCCGACCTACGTCGACCACAACCTGATCTACATGACGACGCGCCAGGACCACATCATCGGCACGTCCGGCGCCGAGCTGAACCTCCGGGCCGAACCCGGCGACAGCGTCAAGTGGCGGGAGACGACGCTGTCGCTCGGCAGCGACTACAAGGCACTCCTCTACCGGTACGTGAGCAGCGACAACCAGCATCTGCTCATCAGGGCGCCGGAGATCGAGGTGATCCAGGGCGTCTACCCGATGCCGCAGGAGGGAAGCGAGGGCACGCCGGCCTTCACGACCCAGGAGTACGAGGACCACTACTGGCGGACAACCGTCAAGCACACCGGCAAGGTCGTGTACCACTTCTACTTCCAGATCCTGGACCACCACCGCAACCTGCAGGGGTACTTCCAGTGGGACCCCTTCATCACCATCGAGCAGCCCTGACGGGCCTCGGACGAGGGGGCGGTCGGCGCGGCCGCACGTAACGGCTGATCACCACGAACAGCAAAGGCCCGGGTCTTTGACCTGGGCCTTCTTCATGGAGCGGGTGACGAGAATCGAACTCGCGCTCTCAGCTTGGGAAGCTGATGTTCTACCATTAAACTACACCCGCGTAAGACGCCGGTGGGAGCCGGTGTCCGATCGCTTGGTCACTGTACCAAACCGCAGACCCCCGGTGCTGGAGCCCGGTGGGTCTGAGTGCGTTTCAGGGGTGGGATCCGGGTACACGGAGCCGGAGTTGGGGCGTACGGTGGGGGCGCGGGAGAGGGTCCGGGAGTGGTTGGAGTGCCGCCTGGAGGGTCGTCCCGATCGTCCCGTAATGTGGCTTTTGTCGTCAGTGACATCCCAGCCAGACGTGGCTCTTTGGGGAAGGGACTTCAGGACTTGATGGAGCGCACCGCCGTCCGCTGTGCCGATGGGCACGTGTTCACCACCGCTTCGTTCCCGATGCAGCAGGCCGAGCGACTCGGCCCCGGACGGCTCGTCCGGTGCCCTCGGTGTGCCCGGCTTCGCAGTGTGGTGCCAGTGACCCTGCAGAAGCGGTAGGAATACGGAGAGAAACGGCCTGGCGCGCGGAGTCGTCCTGATTGTGGCGGCTCCGCGCGCCTTGCGTATCCTCGGGGCGTGCTTCTCTCTGACAAGGACATCCGGGCCGAGATCGACTCCGGGCGGGTACGGATCGATCCCTACGACGAATCGATGGTGCAGCCGTCGAGCATCGATGTGCGGCTCGACCGCTACTTCCGGGTGTTCGAGAATCACCGCTACCCCCACATCGACCCCTCCGTCGAGCAGGCCGATCTGACGCGGCTCGTGGAGCCGGACGGGGACGAGCCGTTCATCCTGCATCCCGGGGAGTTCGTCCTCGCCTCCACCTACGAGGTCATCACCCTCCCCGACGATCTCGCCTCGCGGCTCGAGGGCAAGTCCTCCCTCGGGCGGCTCGGACTCGTCACCCACTCCACCGCCGGGTTCATCGACCCCGGCTTCTCCGGGCACGTGACCCTCGAGCTGTCCAACCTCGCCACGCTCCCCATCAAGCTCTGGCCCGGGATGAAGATCGGCCAGCTGTGCATGTTCCGGCTGAGCTCGCCGGCCGAGCACCCGTACGGCAGTGAGCGGTACGGCTCCCGGTACCAGGGGCAGCGCGGGCCCACCGCCTCCCGGTCCTTCCTCAACTTCCACCGGACCCAGGTGTGAGTGCCGACGTGGGGGCCGTGCGGGAGAACCTCAGCTACGAGCAGTTCGGCGTCGCCGTGCGCGAGCTGGCGCAGACCATCGCCGACGACGGGTACGAGCCCGACATCGTGCTCAGCATCGCCCGTGGCGGCGTCTTCGTCGCGGGCGGGCTCGCCTACGCGCTCGACTGCAAGAACATCCACCTCGTGAACGTCGAGTTCTACACCGGCGTCGGCACCACCCTCGAGATGCCCGTCATGCTCGCGCCCGTCCCGAACGCCATCGACTTCTCCGACAAGAAGGTCCTGATCACCGACGACGTCGCCGACACCGGCAAGACGCTCAAGCTGGTCCGCGACTTCTGCCTCGACACCGTCGCCGAGGTGCGCACCGCCGTCATCTATGAGAAGTCCCACTCGCTCGTGAAGTGCGAGTACGTCTGGAAGCGCACCGACGAGTGGATCAACTTCCCGTGGAGCGTCCTGCCGCCTGTCGTCAGGCGCGCCGGTCAGGTGCTCGACGCCTGACCATCACGCAGGACCACCAACGCGGGACCACCCCGCCTGATGAGTGAGAGAAGGGCTCCCGGTTTCCGCCGGGAGCCCTTCTCGTGGTTCAGCGGAACCCGCTAGAACGTACCCAGCTTCACGATCGACAGCAGCGCGATCAGCTGGATCGCCGACGCGCCCAGCGCCTTCGGCCAGGGCAGGTCGTGGGAGCGGGTGACCATGATGGTCAGGAGGGCGCCCGCGGCCACCCAGGTGGCCCAGCCGAGGGCCTGGACGAAGGTCGCGTCGCCGCCGAAGAACATGGCGAAGACCAGGCGGGGGGCGTCCGTCAGGGACATGATCAGCATGGACAGGCCGACCGTGGGCTGCCAGGCGCCGTCGCCGCCGAGCTGACGGGCCAGGGTGTGGGTGACCACGCCCAGGACGAACGCCGAGACCACCATCGCGACGGCCGTCGTCAGGACGATCGGGACCGCGTTGGAGAGCGTGGCGTTGATCGCGTCCGCACGGGCGCCGTCGAAGCCGAAGACCGCGAGCAGGCCGTAGAGGAACGTCACGATCAGGGCCGGGCCCCACATCGTGTAGTCACGCATCTGGAGGAAGGTCTGGTTGGGGGTCGTGACGATGCCCCTCAGCAGGTCCTTCCAGTGCAGGCGCGGTCCGACCGGGCCCGACGGGGCCGCCGCCGCGCCCGCCTGGTACGTCCCGCCCTGGCTGTAGCCCTGCGGGTCCGCGTACTGGGCGTGGTCGTCGACCGAGAACGCCTGGGTGTGGCCCGGGTTGTTGGCCGCGTACGGGTCCGGGTTGCCGGGTCCGGGGCCGTACGGATCGTCGCCGCCGAAGTACTCCGGCTCGCCGCCCTGACCGCCGTAGCCACCGCCCTGCGCCTGCGGCGCATGGGGGGCCTGGGGCCACTGGGCGCCGCCGCCTCCACCGCCGTACGGCGGCTGCTGGCCGCCCTGGTGGGGCCGCTGACGGCCGTACGACGGCTGCGGCGGCGCCGGCGGGTAGCCGTACGACGGGCCCTGGGGCGCCTGCTGTCCGTACGGAGGTTGTTGGGGTCGCGTCTGCGGGGTACGGCCGTCCCGGCCGCCGCGTCCGATCCTGAATCCAGCCACGCCTTCGAACGTACCTGGTCCCACCAAGTGACGTGTGGGACGCACCCTCCTGGCGGGGGGTTTGCGGCCGAGCTGTGACATCCCCTAAGGGACGTCACGGAGTTGTCCCTCACTCGCACCAACAGCACGGCGCCCCCCGCCCGTAGGGGCAGGGGGCGCCGCGACGCCGTGGGAGCGCCGTCACTTCACCGGCGTCGGCTCCGGCTCGTTCTCCGACTCCGACGAACCCGCCGGGGGCTCGTCCTCGTCCGGGACCGGCGTCCTGACGGACTCCAGCAGCAGCTGGGCCACGTCGACGACCTGGATGGACTCCTTGGCCTTGCCATCGTTCTTCTTGCCGTTCACGGAGTCCGTGAGCATCACGAGGCAGAAGGGGCAGGCCGTCGAGACGATGTCCGGGTTGAGGGAGAGGGCCTCGTCGACGCGCTCGTTGTTGATGCGCTTGCCGATCCGCTCCTCCATCCACATCCGCGCGCCACCGGCGCCACAGCAGAAGCCGCGCTCCTTGTGGCGGTGCATCTCCTCGTTACGGAGACCCGGCACGCCCGCGATGATCTCGCGCGGAGGCGTGTAGATCTTGTTGTGGCGGCCCAGGTAGCAGGGGTCGTGGTACGTGATGATGCCCTCGACCGGCGTGACCGGGATCAGCTTGCCCTCGTCCACCAGGTGCTGGAGCAGCTGGGTGTGGTGGATGACCTCGTAGTCGCCGCCGAGCTGCGGGTACTCGTTGCCGATCGTGTTGAGGCAGTGCGGGCAGGTGGCGACGATCTTCTTCGCCGACTTCGGCTTCCTGGACTCGGGGGTGACGTTGCCCTCGTCGTCCATTTCCTCGCCGAACGCCATGTTCAGCGCCGCCACGTTCTCCATGCCGAGCTCCTGGAACAGGGGCTCGTTGCCGAGGCGGCGGGCGGAGTCACCGGTGCACTTCTCGTCGCCGCCCATGATCGCGAACTTGACGCCCGCGATGTGCAGCAGCTCGGCGAAGGCCTTCGTGGTCTTCTTGGCGCGGTCCTCCAGGGCGCCGGCGCAGCCGACCCAGTACAGGTACTCGACCTCGGACAGGTCCTCGATGTCCCTGCCGACGACCGGGACCTCGAAGTCGACCTCCTTGGTCCACTCCAGTCGCTGCTTCTTGGCCAGGCCCCAGGGGTTGCCCTTCTTCTCCAGGTTCTTGAGCATCGTGCCCGCCTCGGACGGGAAGGAGCTCTCGATCATGACCTGGTAGCGGCGCATGTCGACGATGTGGTCGACGTGCTCGATGTCGACCGGGCACTGCTCGACGCAGGCGCCGCAGGTGGTGCAGGACCACAGGACGTCCGGGTCGATGACGCCGTTCTCCTCGGCCGTGCCGATCAGCGGGCGCTCGGCCTCGGCGAGAGCCGCCGCGGGGACGTCCTTCAGGGCCTCCTCGGACGCCTTCTCCTCGCCCTCCATCGTCTTGCCGCCGCCGGCCAGCAGGTACGGCGCCTTGGCGTGCGCGTGGTCGCGCAGCGACATGATCAGGAGCTTGGGGGAGAGGGGCTTGCCCGTGTTCCAGGCCGGGCACTGCGACTGGCAGCGGCCGCACTCGGTGCAGGTGGAGAAGTCGAGCAGGCCCTTCCAGGAGAACTGCTCGACCTGGGAGACGCCGAAGACGTCGTCGTCGCCCGGGTCGGTGAAGTCGATCGGCTTGCCGCCGGACGTCATCGGCTGAAGGCCGCCCAGCGCGGTCCCGCCGGTCGCCTCGCGCTTGAACCAGATGTTCGGGAAGGCCAGGAAGCGGTGCCAGGCCACACCCATGTTGGTGTTGAGCGAGACCACGATCATCCAGATGAACGAGGTGCCGATCTTGATGGTCGCGACCAGGTAGACCAGGTTCTGAAGCGTGGAGACGCTCAGTCCCTTGAAGGCCAGGACCAGCGGGTACGAGGCGAAGTACCCGGCCTCGTAGTGCTCCACGTGGTGGATCGCGCCCTCAAGGCCACGCAGCACGTAGATGGCGAGGCCGATGGTGAGGATGACGTACTCGACGAAGTACGCCTGACCGGCCTTGGAGCCGGCGAAGCGGGACTTGCGGCCGGCGCGCGAGGGCAGGCTCAGCAGCCGGATCGCCATGAGCACGGCGATGCCCAGGACCGTCATCACGCCGATGAACTCGATGTACATCTCGAACGGCAGGAAGTCGCCGATCAGCGGCAGCGTCCAGTCGGCCTGGAAGAGCTGGCCGAACGCCTGCGCCAGGGTCGGCGGCAGCGTCAGGAAGCCGACCGCGACGAACCAGTGGGCGACACCGACGATGCCCCAGCGGTTCATCCGCGTGTGGCCGAGGAACTCCCGCACCAGCGTCACACTGCGCTGGTAGGGGTTGTCGGTGCGGGTGCCGGCGGGGACGGGCTGGCCGAGCTTGAAATACCTGACGAACTGGCCGATGGCGCGTGCGAGCAGCGCGACGCCGACCACGGTCAGGACCAGCGACACGATGATCGCGGCGAGTTGCATTTGGGGGCTCCTCGGGCCTGCGAGGTGTTCTTCGAGCGAGATTACTAAGCGGTAACTTATGCAGTCCCTTGAGACTACCCACATTCTGCGCCGCACTGTAGTCAGGGGCGCGGTGATCTGTGCTACTGAGGCAGCCCTCAGTGAGGGCGTGGGTCCAGCCATGACGCGGCGCGCCGAGTCGGTCGTGTTATTCACCGCATATCGTTACATCCGTCTTAATTTGGTGACGTGCTCTACGGGATCGCAGCCGCCACCACCGCCCTCCTTCTCGCCGCGCTGCTCGCCGCGCTGTTCCGCGTCCCGGCCCTGCGCCTCGGGTTCGTGGACCGGCGACGGCAGCGTCCGGTGCCGCTGTCCGGGGGAGTGGCCGTCGTGCTCGTCACCTGTCTGGTCGTGGTCGCCGGGGACTGGCTGGACGCCGCCCCGCTCGACGACGAGGTCCGGGACCTGCTGATCGCGGGCGCCGTGATCGCCGTACTCGGGCTGGCCGCGGACGTGTGGCGGCTGAAGGCGCGCTTCCTCGTCGTCGGTACGGCGGTGGCGGCGGCCTGGGTGGTGCCGTACGGCGATCTCGGCGTACCGGGCGGGGTGCTGGCCGCCGGCTGGGTCACCTTCGTGGCCGTCGCCTTCCGGTCCCTGGACCACGCCGACGGGCTCGCGGGCACCGTCGGAGTCCTCACCGCGTTCGGGGTGGCCGCCTGTGCCGCCGCCGAGGTGATGGACGGGCTCGCGGGGCTGCTCAGTGTGCTGGCCGCCGCCCTCACCGGGTTCCTGATGCACAACTGGCCTCCCGCGCGGGTGGCGCTCGGGGGCTGCGGGTCGCTCTTCGCGGGGTTCCTGCTCGCCGTGGTGGCGGTGACCGTCCGCGCGGGGCACGGGTTGGGCGTGAACCTCGGGGTGCTGTTCTCGCTCACCGCCGTCGCCGGGGCCGATGTCGCCCTGGTCGTGCTCTCCCGGCGGCTGGCCGGGCGGCCGCTGCCGCGCCGGGCGCCGGACCACCTCGCGCACCGGCTGCGGCGGCTCGGGCTCACCGGGCAGGGGGCGGCGGTGCTGCTCGGCGTGCTGGCCTTCGCGGGGGTACTCGTCGGAGTCCTCGTGCATCTGGGGTGGGTGGGCGCGCAGGCGCTGTGGTGGGTGGCGGGCGTGACGCCGGTGGTCGTACTGGGGTTGACGAGGGTGCCGGTGGGGCACGCGCGTGTGCGGCGGCCGGTCGGGCCGACGCGGATGTCGGCGCGGATGTCATCGCAGGCGCAGGTGTCGCCGCAGGTCAGGCCGCGGTTGCGTGTAAGGAACGGATAAGACTTGAGTCGGCGCGACTCAGGTCTGTTGACCGCACCGGGGCCGTCATGCACACTTGAGTCCGTTCCACTCAAGTCAGCTGGAGGAAGATCACCATGGCACGTGCGGTCGGCATCGACCTGGGCACGACTAACTCCGTCGTCAGCGTTCTGGAGGGCGGCGAGCCCACCGTCATCACCAACGCCGAGGGTGCCAGGACCACGCCGTCCGTCGTCGCCTTCGCCAAGAACGGCGAGGTGCTGGTCGGCGAGGTGGCCAAGCGCCAGGCGGTCACCAACGTGGACCGGACCATCCGCTCGGTGAAGCGTCACATGGGCACCGACTGGAAGATCGAGCTCGACGGGAAGCCCTTCAACCCGCAGCAGATCTCCGCCTTCATCCTGCAGAAGCTGAAGCGGGACGCCGAGTCCTACCTGGGCGAGAAGGTGACCGACGCGGTCATCACCGTCCCGGCGTACTTCAACGACTCCGAGCGCCAGGCGACCAAGGAAGCCGGTGAGATCGCCGGTCTCAACGTCCTCCGTATCGTCAACGAGCCCACCGCGGCCGCGCTCGCGTACGGCCTCGACAAGGACGACCAGACGATCCTCGTCTTCGACCTCGGTGGCGGCACCTTCGACGTGTCCCTCCTGGAGATCGGCGACGGCGTCGTCGAGGTGAAGGCCACCAACGGTGACAACCACCTCGGTGGTGACGACTGGGACCAGCGCGTCGTCGACTACCTGGTCAAGCAGTTCGCCAGCGGCCACGGCGTGGACCTCGGCAAGGACAAGATGGCCCTCCAGCGCCTCCGTGAGGCCGCCGAGAAGGCCAAGATCGAGCTGTCCTCCTCCACCGAGACCTCGATCAACCTGCCGTACATCACCGCGTCCGCCGAGGGCCCGCTGCACCTGGACGAGAAGCTCACGCGCGCCCAGTTCCAGCAGCTGACGGCCGACCTGCTGGAGCGCTGCAAGACGCCGTTCCACAACGTCATCAAGGACGCCGGCATCTCCATCAACGAGATCGACCACGTCGTCCTCGTCGGTGGCTCCACCCGTATGCCCGCCGTCGCCGAGCTCGTCAAGGAGCTGACCGGCGGCAAGGAGGCCAACAAGGGCGTGAACCCGGACGAGGTCGTCGCCATCGGCGCCTCGCTCCAGGCCGGTGTCCTCAAGGGTGAGGTCAAGGACGTCCTGCTGCTCGACGTCACCCCGCTGTCCCTCGGTATCGAGACCAAGGGCGGCATCATGACCAAGCTGATCGAGCGCAACACCACGATCCCGACGAAGCGCTCCGAGATCTTCACGACGGCCGAGGACAACCAGCCGTCCGTGCAGATCCAGGTCTACCAGGGCGAGCGCGAGATCGCGGCCTACAACAAGAAGCTCGGCATGTTCGAGCTGACCGGTCTGCCGCCGGCGCCCCGTGGCGTCCCGCAGATCGAGGTGTCCTTCGACATCGACGCCAACGGCATCATGCACGTCACGGCGAAGGACCTCGGCACCGGCAAGGAGCAGAAGATGACCGTCACCGGCGGCTCCTCGCTGCCGAAGGACGAGGTCAACCGGATGCGTGAAGAGGCCGAGAAGTACGCGGAGGAGGACCACGCCCGCCGCGAGGCCGCCGAGGCCCGCAACCAGGGCGAGCAGCTCGTCTACCAGACCGAGAAGTTCCTCAAGGACAACGAGGACAAGGTCCCGGCCGACATCAAGGCCGAGGTCGAGGAGGCCGTCGGCGAGCTGAAGGAGAAGCTCAAGGGCGGCGAGGGTGCCGAGGGCGACAACACCGCCGACATCCGCACCGCCACGGAGAAGGTCGCGGCCGTCTCCCAGAAGCTGGGCCAGGCGATGTACGCCGACGCGCAGGCTTCGCAGGCCGCGGGCGGTCCGGAAGGCGCCGCCGCCGGTGGTGCCAAGGCCGACGACGACGTCGTCGACGCCGAGATCGTGGACGACGAGCGCAAGGACGGTGCCGCGTGACGGAGGAGACCCCGGGCTTCGAGGAGAAGCCCGACGTCCCCTCCGGCGCCACCCCTGAAGACGCCGAGCCGAAGGCCGCCGCTTCCGAGGAGGGGGCGGCCCCGGCCGGGGACGCGAACCAGACAGCCGGGCTGGTGGCCCAGCTGGACCAGGTGCGTACTGCGCTCGGTGAGCGCACCGCGGACCTCCAGCGACTCCAGGCCGAGTACCAGAACTACCGCCGCCGGGTCGACCGCGACCGGATCGCGGTCAAGGAGATCGCCATCGCGAACCTCCTGACCGAGCTCCTGCCCGTGCTCGACGACATCGGCCGCGCGCGGGAGCACGGCGAACTCGTCGGCGGCTTCAAGTCCGTGGGCGAGTCGCTCGAGACCGTCGCGGCGAAGCTGGGCCTGCAGCAGTTCGGCAAGGAGGGCGAGCCCTTCGACCCGACGATCCACGAGGCGTTGATGCACAGCTACGCGCCGGACGTCACCGAGACGACGTGCGTGGCGATTCTGCAGCCCGGGTACCGCATCGGTGAGCGCACCATCCGCCCCGCGCGGGTGGCCGTGGCCGAGCCGCAGCCGGGGGCCCAGACGGTCAAGGCCGAGGAGTCCGACGAGAAGGCGGCCGGCGACGACAAGGACAACGGTGGCCCGGACGAGGGCTGACGTTGAACTGACGAGACACTCGATCAGGAAGGAGGGGCGTCGAGGATGAGCACCAAGGACTTCATCGAGAAGGACTACTACAAGGTCCTCGGCGTCCCCAAGGACGCCACCGAGGCCGAGATCAAGAAGGCGTACCGCAAGCTCGCCCGCGAGTACCACCCGGACGCCAACAAGGGAAACGTCAAAGCTGAGGAGCGCTTCAAGGAGATCTCCGAGGCCAACGACATCCTCGGTGACCCCAAGAAGCGCAAGGAGTACGACGAGGCGCGCGCCCTCTTCGGCAACGGCGGGTTCCGCCCGGGGCCGGGCGCGGGCGGCGGCTCGTTCAACTTCGACCTGGGCGACCTCTTCGGAGGCGGCGCCCAGGGCGGGGGTTCCGGAGGCTTCGGCGGCGGAATCGGTGACGTCTTCGGGGGCCTGTTCAACCGCGGCGGCACCACGGGCACGGGCACGCGGACACAGCCGCGGCGCGGCCAGGACATCGAGTCCGAGGTCACCCTCAGCTTCACCGAGGCGATCGAGGGCGCGACGGTCCCGCTGCGGATGTCCTCGCAGTCACCGTGCAAGGCCTGCTCGGGCACCGGCGACAAGAACGGCACACCGCGCGTGTGCCCGACCTGCGTCGGCACCGGGCAGGTGGCGCGCGGTTCGGGCGGCGGTTTCTCCCTGACCGACCCGTGCCCCGACTGCAAGGGCCGCGGCCTGATCGCCGAGCACCCCTGCATGGACTGCAAGGGCAGCGGCCGCGCCAAGTCGTCCCGCACGATGCAGGTCCGTATCCCCGCGGGCGTCACGGACGGCCAGCGCATCCGCCTGCGCGGCAAGGGCGCACCTGGCGAGCGGGGCGGCCCGGCCGGCGACCTGTACGTCGTCGTCCATGTCAGCTCCCACCCGGTGTTCGGCCGCAAGGACGACAACCTCACGGTGACCGTCCCGGTGACGTTCGCGGAGGCCGCCCTCGGCGGCGAGGTCCGCGTGCCGACCCTCGGCGGTCCGCCCGTCACCCTGAAGCTGCCGCCCGGCACGCCCAACGGCCGCACCATGCGCGCCCGGGGCAAGGGCGCGGTCCGCAAGGACGGCACCCGCGGCGACCTTCTGGTCACCGTCGAGGTGAGTGTTCCGAAGGACGTGGCGGGGAAGGCTCGTGACGCACTCGAGGCGTATCGCGAGGCGACCGCGGGCGAGGACCCGCGGGCGGAGCTGTTCGAGGCGGCGAAGGGAGCCTGAGCGTGATGGACGGCCGTCGGCGTAACCCGTATGAACTGACCGAGGAGACCCCGGTCTACGTCATCTCGGTGGCGGCCCAGCTCTCCGGCCTGCACCCGCAGACGCTGCGCCAGTACGACCGCTTGGGCCTGGTCTCCCCGGACCGCACCCCGGGCCGGGGCCGCCGCTACTCGGCCCGCGACATCGAACTGCTGCGCACTGTCCAGCAGTTGTCGCAGGACGAGGGCATCAACCTGGCCGGGATCAAGCGCATCATCGAACTGGAGAACCAGGTCGCCGCGCTGCAGGCGCGGGTGGCCGAACTCCAGTCCGCCCTGGACGGCGCGGCGGCGGCGATGCAGCAGCGGGAGGCGGCGGTGCATGCCTCCTACCGTCGGGACCTGGTGCCGTACCAGGAGGTGCAGCAGACCAGCGCGTTGGTGGTGTGGCGGCCGAAGCGGCAGCAGGCCGACTGAGGCGTGTGCCTGCACGTGGAGGGGCCCGGAGTTTCGTCTCCGGGCCCCTTTCGTGTGCCGGAGGAGGCGACGGTGCGCGGAAGGGGCTGGTGGAACGCCAAAGGCAGAGCCGAATGGAAGCGCACCTACGCCGCGCGGTCACCGCGCTCGGCAGGTCGACGCCAGACTGAGGCGAGGGCCCTCGCGCCCCAGTCACTCGCAAGGGTGTCGCCGCGTGCCTTTTTGTCATCGGTGAGGCGATCACCGGGCCCAAGCGGAGCTAGGGTCTTTCGTTTGGATCAGGCCGGATCAGGGAGCGGGGTCCGGTGCCGTGCATCGCAAGGCGGAGGAGGGCGGCAGGGCGGAGCCCTGCCGACCGACGACAACGCGGCCAGGCGCGGTGCCGGGGCCCGCGAGCCCGGCCTGATCCAAACGAGAGGCCCTAACCCCCGGCGCAGGGTGCTCAGCCCAACTGTTCCGTCGTCCCGTCCGGGTGGATCAGGAGGCGGATCGCGCCGCCGTAGCGGTTGTCGTTGATGGTGGCCGGGGTGGGGCCACCGAGTTGCTGGGCGCGCTGTTGGAGGATCGAGAGGATGACGTCCTGGATGTCGCCGTAGGGCGGGGCAGTAACCGGGACGCCGTCGATGAGGCCGGCGTTGGGGGAGAAGACGTGGACCTGGGCGTCGAGTTCGGCGCCGGATGCAGCGGGGGACGGGGTCGCTTCGGGCATTGGGGTTTCCTTCCGGCTCAGGCGCTCTTCGCCTCGTCCTGCTCGGGCAGGGTGGGCAGGTCGCGGTCGGCGGCGTCGGGGGTGCGGGCGTACGTGCCGCGGGCCAGGCGCTGAAGGCGGCCCGACTTCACCAGGGCGGACAGGACGTTGCTGATCGTCTTCGACGGGTCGCCGTAGACGCCGGGTGGCAGCGCGCGCAGGACGTCGCGGGCGGAGAACGGGCCGGGGAAGGTCGCCACGGCGGCCTCCACGGCGGCGCGGATGCTGGGGGCGGCGGCACGGCGGCCGGATACGGTCGCGGAACCCGTGCCCGAGGTCGTGGTCCCGGCGGGCGCCGGGTGCGGCAGGTGGGCGCGGATGCCGTGCAGGGCGGTGCGGATCGCCTCCAGGTGGGCCTCGTCCCCGTCGCCGGAGGTCGCGGCCAGCATGGCGGCCACCTTTTCTATGTTGGCGAGGGAGGCGGCGAGTTCGCGCAGCAGCGGCTCCACGAAGTCGCGACGGAGCGCGGCGACCGGGTCCGTCGTGGCGAGGTCGAGGGAGACGGACCCGGTCAGGGCGGCGAGCTGGGGCGTGTCGGTGCTCTCCGGTCCCACGGCACAGTCCGGGAGCAGTGACTCGACGGATGTCCGCACGGCGTGGACCTCGCGCACCGTCTCGGAGGTGACATCGCCGCCGGGCACGCTCATCAGCATGGTGACGAGCTGTTCCAGGCTGGTGAGCGCGGGCAGCGCGGAGCGGACCAGCGGACCGAGCAGGGCCTGGCGTACGGCCTGGGCGGGATCCTCGTACGAGAAGGCGATCCGCTGCCCGGACTCGGCCGCTGCCATGTCCTCGCTCCTGCTTGCCGTCGGCCCGTGCGTCGGGGAGAACGCCGGGGGCTGTCTGTGGGTCGGCTGCGTGCCGGTGTGCTCGTGCAACTGTGCCGGTGCGTCGGGCATGATTTGCTGCAACGCCCTTTGCTGCTGGGCGAGTTGGTCCTGACGCAGATCGAACGCGTCGAGGATCTGCTCCAGTTCGGGCAGGCCGTGTTCGCCGGTGTGGCGCAGGATCGTTTCGCCGGTACGGTCGCCGGCGCGGGAGCGCAGGCGGGTCAGGCGGCGGGAGGTTCCGCCGAAGCCATCCGCAGAGCGGGTCGGCAGGTCGCCGTTGGCGTCGCCGATGCCGAGCGTGCGGCGGATCCAGCGCCGGTCCTCCTGCGTGGTCGCGGCCGCGTAGCCGGACGGCTCGGCGTGGGCTACGGCGTCCTGGAGGCACTCCGCCCACAGGGGACAGGAAGCGCACAGGTCGCGGGCGGTGCGTTGCAGGACGAGGTGCTGGCGGCGGTGCTCCCGTTGTTCCGGTGAGGGGTCCGTCGCGTCCGTCGTGGTGTCCGCGCTCTCCAGCAGCGGGTGCTGGAAGACGTCCGGTCGGCGCCGGCAGGGCAGGGCGGCGTCAGGTAGGTGCGCCCCCCGTACCGGCCCGCGCGACGAGCGCGCGAGCAGCGCCGTATGGCTTGCCATACGCATGTCTGTTGTCCCCCGTGGTGATCCTTGATCGCCGGGGACTTTAAAGCAATTCGTCAACCTCGTGCAACGCATCTGCAAAGGGCGTGCCGTTCCGACACATTGACGCGACCAAACATTCACATCGGCCTCAGCTGTCCACCGGTCTTGCGTTCTTGCGCCGGAGCAGGCGGCCGAGGAGAGGCGACATCCGGCCAACCGTGGCTTCCAGGCCTCCGCCGCGCAGGGCCAACACCCCGACCACACCGAGGAATCCGACCGGCACGCCCGCCTCCGGGACGAACATCCCGACGGCCGAGGCAATGACGAGGATCACATCCGCCAGGACGACGGTGACGCCGCGCCGGCCCGGGTGGTCCTTCACCATCCAGGCACCGAGGAGGGCCATGCCGGCGAGGGCCCAGTAGCCGAAGGCGGCCGTCCCGCTCACCGCCGTGCCCGAGTTCCAGCGGGCCGCGTCGCCCACCGCCGAGAAGTAGCCGGTGAACGCGGCGGCGAGGATGCTCGATCCGAGAGCCAGCAGCAACTGCGCCCTGCGCCGCAGCAGCCAGACGACCGCGCCGAGGACGAGCAGCGCACAGACGGTGAGGAAGGACGAGCCGCTCCGGGAGGCGAGGGTGACCAGGGTGTAGGCGGCGGCGAGACCGAAGACGACGCGGGGGAGCAGGCGGACGGCCCACGTGTCGTTCTCGTCCTGGCGGAGGAGGCGACGCAGGGGGCTGCCGGCAGCGGGCCGGGGGACGTGCTGCCGGTCGCGCTGCTGTACGCGGTCCGGCGGGGTGCGGTGTGTGCGGCTCATGGGCGGGTCACACTCCCAGGCCGGAGTCGTTCGACTTCTCGGGGGCGGGCGGCGCCTGCGTGGGTGGTGCCGGAGTGTTCTCGGGGCCCGGCGTCACGACGTTCTTCGCCTCGACGTTCACGCCGGGCAGGTAGACACCGTGGGTGCTGACCGCGGTGGCCGCGGCCTGAACCGGGGACGCGGGCTGCCGCGACTCCGCTCCGGTGTTGACGGTGACGCCGGGCAGGAAGACGCCGTGCGTGCTGACCGGGGGAGCGGAGATCTCCGGCGCCTGCCGCTCCTCGACCGCCGCAGCCTCGACACCCTGTTCGGCCTGGAGGGACAGGACCTCCTCCGTGAGCAACCGGGCGTCGGCCTCACGGCCGTCCAGGTGAGCGACGCGGGCGCAGGCCTCGAGGATCGCGACGCGTTGCGCCTCGGGGGTGGTCAGGGACTTCAGCGTCTTGAGGTCGACGTAGCCGGCCTCGGCGACCTGGGCGCGCCGCGGATCGGCGTCCTCGTAGGACAGGTGGTGGACCTGCGCGCGGACGCGGTCCTCGGACAGCAGGGCCCGTGTCTCCGGCGGGAGGCCTTCGAGATCCGCCTCCGACGGCGGGTACATGAAGTGGATGTTGTCGAGGCCCGTTCCGGTGCGGAGCTCGGGCAGTTCCGTCTGGTACGCCACCGACCAGGGGGCGAGACCCCGGGCGAAGAGGACGGCTTCGCCCTGCGTGGCCTTCGCGTACTCCTGGGAGAGAGCGGACCAGGCCTTGCCGGCGAGGGCGTTGCCCTCCTTCTCGTCCAGCTCCAGTGCGTCGTGCACGGCCTTGTCCCACAGGTGGAGGGCGCTCAGTTCCTTGCCGCCCCGGGTGCCCTCCAGGAAGCGCGTGCTCCCGTCCGCCACCGCGTTCTCCGCATCGGTGTACGCCCCGGCGACGTACTGGTTGCTGAGTCGCTCGTTCTCTTCGAGGGAGGGGTGGTCCTGGAGGATGTGGGACCAGAAGGCCGACCTGATGTCGGGGTCGGGTGTCGCGACGTGCGGGCCGAGCTCCTCGTGGACGAAGTCGACGAGGTACTCCGTGAGGCCCTTCTCGGCGGCTCTGGCCTGGGCCTTGAGCTGCTGGGCGATCGCCAAGCCCTGCGCGGGGGTCAGCCGGCGGGCGTCGTCCTTGCGGAGCTTTCGCGCGGCGTCGATGAGCTCGTTCGGCAGCGGCTCCTGGTTCACAAGACCTCCGGCGGGTAGCAGTCGATTTTGATCAGCGCGCCTCGCTTCTCGCCCGGCAGCGGGGCGAGGCCGAGGTTGACCCAGAGCACCGTCACGCGCCCCTCCGGGCCGAGCGCCGGCCAGATGGCCAGGCGGTAGGGGCTCTGGTTCTCCAGCCGCAGGGCACGCGGCATGAGCCAGTGGCCGTCGTGCGGCGGCTCGGGAAAGGCCGGGTCGTCCCAGGCTCCGGAGAACTGGGGCGCGCCGAGCACGGAGCGCGCGGCCGCCTCGTACGCCGTCCACGCCTCGGCGGCGCGGTCCAGCACCGTCTGGTTCTCGGCCGGGTCGTCCGCCCTGAGATGCCAGGTCGTCCAGGACAGGCTCGCGACCGGGGCCCAGTCCCCGCCGACGACCGGGTACAGCGCCATGTGCTGGCCGGTGGCGGTCTCGACGCTGAGCGTCCGCTCGCTCGGTACGGGCTTCCAGCCCAGCAGGGTGCACCAGTCGTCCAGCGCCTGACCGGAGCTGGGCGGGCCGGCCCAGACCGACGGCCAGTCCACGTGCTCCAGTCCCCTCAGTTCCTCGGTGAACTTTTGGGGGGAGCGCTCCGTCTTGAGAGTCGTCATCGTGTGTCGCCTTCCTCGTCTGTCTGCTGGTCCCGGGTCATCCGAGCCAGGCCGGGCCACGGTCCTCCGGATCGGAGGGGCCGTGGCAGGCGAGGCCGATCCTCGCATCGGCCGGAACCGGGCGGGACGCTGAGCCCAGCCCCGAGGTCATCCTCAGCTCGATGACGGGTGCCTCGGGCGTCCGGAAGCGCCACACCGCGACGCGGTACGGGTCCCGGTGCTCCAGGCGCCGTTCCCGGCTGAACCATGCCCGGCCGGGCAGTTCAGGGAAGTCCGTCGCGTCCCACCTCCCGTCCCACTGCGGCGCGCCCATGAAGCCGCGCAGGGCGTCGGCACAAGCCGTCCACCGTGCCTCCGCCAGAGCCAGGACCCGCTCGTTCTCGTCCGTGCCATGGGCCCGGGCGGACCACACGGTGTGCTCGACCCGGGTCACCGGCCGGCCGGGGGCGACCGTGGCGAGGTACAGACGTCCGCCTCCTGCCGTACGGATGTGCATACCGCCCTCGAACCACAGCGGGCGCCAGCCGAAGCCCGCGCACCAGTAGGTGCGCTTGCCCTCGTCCTGCGGAACCCCCGCCCACACCGTGGGCCAGTCCACGCCGATGAGCCGCTCGAGTTCCGTGACCAGTTGGTCGGGGGTGCGGTCGGCGGTCAGGACGGGCATGGGCTGGCTCCTCGGGGTGGGATGTGGTCAGACGCGGCCGTTGGGGTTGCGCGGGTCCCGTGGGGGCGGCGGCGTCGGGGACGCCGGCTGCTGGGGCGCGGGCGTCGGGCGGGGGACGGACGGTTGCTGCACCGGCGGCTGGGACTGCGGGGCCTGCGGCCGGGGCTGGGAGGAGGCCGGCCTCGCCTGGGACTGCGGCTGGGGCTGGGGGTGCTGGCCGGGCTGGGGTGCTGCCGACGGATCGGCGCCCTTGTTCGACGTGGCCGAGCTGACCCGCCCGGTGCGCCGCGTGCGCCTCTCCTCCTCCGCCTGTTCCCGCTCCTGCTTGTTGTCCTTGACCATCGACCGGTAGTTCTTGTGCGTCATCCGGGTGCCCTCGTAGGCGGCCTGCTGCTTTTCGCGTTCGCCGACGGGGAGGAGCCCGGACCGCTGGAATCTCGCCCCCAGCAGGCGCCGGTCGATGTTGCGGGCCGCCGTGCCGGCCACGCGGCCGGCGACCCGGCCCATCGTGCCGTCCTTGGGCTTGATCACACCGGCCGTCTTGTCGGCCAGATTGCCGCTGGCCGCACCGGCCGCGTCGCCGACACCCAGGGCGTCGTCCGCGCCCGCGACCTGCGGGGAGAACTTCCCGGACAGCAGGTTCTTCAGCAGCATGATCACGGCGATGGTGACCAGCAGGAGCATCAGCAGCTGCATGCCCAGGGGGATCTGGAGCGGCAGGATCATCTGGTAGAAGAGCAGCAGGATCGTGAGGATCACGCCGAAACCGGCGCGTAGCACGAAGCTGTGGACGAAGGTCTGCCACCAGCCTCGGAGCAGCTTCTGCTGTGTGGGGTGGATCGAGATGATCGCCACCAGTGGCAGGAGGATCACCATGATGAGCGTGACCGCGTGCCACAGCAGCGTCAGTGCGCTGAGCGCGATCACCATGATGCCGACGATCAGCGAGGCGACCAGCGCGTAGATCGCGATGCTGATGCGGGTGGCCGGCTTGCGGCCGCTCCACTGCTCGTAGAAGCGCGAACTCTCCTTCTCGGCGATGTACTTGCGCAGCTCGCCGTACTTGTTCTCCTTGGACTTGATGATGTCCTTGTCGCCGTTGTAGTAGTCGAAGTTCGTCACCGACTGCACGACGACCTGCTTGACCCGCAGGTCGGTGCAGCGGTCGCCCTTGCCGAAGTCGCAGTCCTCGGTCTTCTCGTACTCGATCCGCTGCTTGCCGACGTCGCCGAACTGGCCGATGGACCAGGGGCGGAAGGCCAGCGTGTCGTACATGGCGCAGCTGGAGATCCGCATGCCGCGCTGCGGCTCGTTGTCGTCCAGGTCGCAGGGCGGGGCGACGCCGTCCACCGCGCTGTCGAGCACGGCCTCGGTGAGGGCCGCGTTGCCCTGCGCGATGCCGGAGTCGGCCGTCTGGACCACGGCCACGTAGTTGCCGTTGACCAGGAACGCCGAGACCGCGACGACCACGAACGCGGCCCAGCCGACGCCGGCCCAGACCTCGCGCATGTCGCCCTTGCGCCACTTGCCGAACACCCACAGGCCGGTGAGGAGGATCATGGTGGGTACGGCGAGCTTGAACACGCCGTTGTTGAGGCGGTCGACGACGCTGTCGTCACCCTCGACGGTGCCCTCGTAGAGCGCGGCGAGCGGGCTCGGGTTGGACGAGATCTCCTTGATGCTGATCGCGGCGCGGCTGAGGATCTTGCTGAGGTCGAACACCATCTGGGCGATGGTGTTGTTGATCTCGTTCTGGATGCTGCAGTCGTCGTCGTCCGCGGAATCGCCGTCCTTGGCCTGGCCCTGGCTCACCTGCGTGGACGCCCAGTTGAGGCCGCGCATGGCGTCGATCTCGTAGAGCGTGTAGTCGCCCGCGCTGCCCGGCATCTTCACCGCGCCGGAGACGAGCTGACGCTTGCCGTCCCACTGCTGCACGGACGGGAAGATGTTCTCCGCGTTCGCGCCGGGCATGTCGGCCATCTGGTTGATGCTCTGCGACGTCCAGTCACAGGTGTCGAAGAGGGCCTTGGCGGACTGCGGGGTGGACAGCGAGAGCGCGATCACCCCGAACACCACGAACAGGGCGGCGCGGGCCGCGACGCCCGTGCTGATGAGTTTCTCGCGGAGGGAGCGCCTCGTCCGGGGCGCCGCCGGACGGTCGGCGCGTGGCCGGCTGCGGGTCAGCATGGAGAGTCCTTCGGCGGATCAGTAGTCGGACGGGAAGTAGTCGCTCAGCACGCACCCGTCGACCGCTGCGGCCTGCTTCTCGAAGCCGCTCGGGATCTCGGCGTCCGGATCGCACGTCAGGTACTTCAGGTCGGACGCCTTCAGCTCCTCGATCGTGCGGTCGTCGACCGGGACGACCGCGAAGTCCTTGCCGACCAGGAAGCTCGCGTGACCGTCCTTCTTGGCGGCCGTCTGGAGCTTCTTCATGTCCGGGACGGTGAGCAGGGCGATGGCGTCGCTGTACTTGTCCGTGCAGACGGCCCGCTCGGTGATGCCCCACGAGGCGTCCTTGGCCTCGGTGTCGCCCCAGGCGGGGTTCTTGTCGGCGTCGTCGGAGTCGTCGTACTCGGCACCCGGCGTCAGGTCCAGGCAGGAGGCGTACTTGTTGAGGTAGTAGGCGATGGACGCCATGTCCTTGCCCTCGGGCAGACCGGAGGCCGCCGGCTGTGAACTGCCTGCGCTCGTCCCGTCGCCGTCGTTGCCGCTGTTCTTGCCGTCGTCGTCCCCGCTCCCGCACGCCGCCACCGACGTCGACATGACGAGGAGGGCGCAGGTGGCGAGTGCTCGCTTGAATCGCATGGTGTCCTTGCCTTGCTGGGCGGTTTCCGTGGGGGTCATGCGGCGGCCGTCGCCGGTGCCGCCGTGCGGGCCGGGTCCTCCTCCGCCTCCTGGAGGAAGGTCCAGTCCCAGACGCTGACCGGCGGGTTGATGCCCTGGCGGGCCGGGCGGGTGGTTCCGTTGGTGTCGGTGGCGGCGAGGATCTCCTGGAAGACCAGGTCGACGGCGACCGTGCCGACGCGCTTGTCGGCGTCGCGCTGGAGGCAGACACCGGTGCGCAGTTCCTGGAGGGCGGCGATGACCTTCGGGTCGTTCTCGGGGCGGCCCAGGAGCGGCGCCACCAGGGACGCCTCCTGCGCGGACTTCTGCTTGAAGGCGAAGACCGTGTGGATCTGGTTGGCGCCACCGCTGCGGGCCTCGGAGTCCTCGATCTGGACGAGGTCGATGGCCTGCTGGGTGATCAGCACCGTCACGGCGAGGTAGGAACGGCCCTGCTTCAGGGCGCGGCGCATCAGATCGCGGCCGGACTCGGTCGCCGTGACCACGTACGCCTCGTCGACGAAGAGCGCCTTCGGGCGCAGGCCGACCTCGCCGGTCACCGGGTTCTTCTCGTAGCCGACGTCCAGCATCTGGCTGCCCAGCTCCACGACCGCCATCAGGGCCGTCGCCGCGAGGCGTTCCGCCGGGTTCCAGTTGCGCGGGTCGGAGGCCGCGGGGGACTGGAAACCGCGCAGGGTGATGACCGTACGGCGCTTGCGCATGCTGGACAGCGGCTGCGGGCGCTCCGCGAAGGACAGCCGGGCGTACGGGAGCGTGCGCAGCTCCGTGAGGAGCATCTGGGCCAGTTTCAGGTCCTTCTGCGCCTCGCGGTCACCGGACGCCACCGCGTGGTCGTACGCCGCCACGACCTCGTCCACCACCTGCCACAACGTGGGTCGGGGTACGGCCAGTTCGGCGTCGCGGGCCGTCAGGCCCTGCTCGACCGCCTGGCGGATCGCGGAGTTGTAGCGGCCGATGACCGTGGCCATCGCCTCGATCACGGGGAGGCGTACGCGCTGGTAGTCCTCGTCGCCGAGGAAGCCCCGCAGCATCGATTCGGCGAGCAGTCGCCCTGACGGTACGTCCCTCGCGATGACCCACGGGTCCAGCACGCCCGCCTGGCCCTTGAGGAGGTCGACGACCTCCGTCTCCGCCCAGAAATCCGGGTTCACCGGCTGGAAGTGGCTCGCCGGGGTACCGAGGATGCCCGCCTCCGCGTCGGACGCGAACGCCGGGTCGTTCACCTGGGAGCCGAAGGCCAGGTAGTAGCACAGCTGGGCGAAGTCGGTCTTGGGGTCGATGACCAGGCAGCGCACGCCCGACTCCGACTCCTCGTAGAACTTCTGGAGGGCCAACGACGATTTACCACCGCCCGAGGCGCCCACGATCGCCAGGCCACCGCCGTCGTTCCGCGCCGGACCCACGTGCAGCGAGTAGTGGACCGGCATCTTGCCCGCCCAGCCGACCAGGTTCCCCACCCAGCCGAGGCGCTTGCCGGAACGCTGCTCCGGGTTGTCGCCCAGCTCGGTGCCGGCGGTGGGCAGGCCGGCGCCGAGCTGCTCGACCTCCTGCAGACGCAGGTAGGGCGCGATGGGCAGCTTCGGGGCGTCGCCCGGGAGCTGGGACTGGAGCAGGCGCCACTGCTGACGGGTCGGACGCAGCAGCGTGACCTTCAGGTCCTGCTTGAACTGCATCTCCAGGACGCGGCGGCGGCGCTCCAGCTCCTTCACGTCCGGCGCCGAGATCGTGAAGCGGATCTGCGCCTCCATGCCCGGCATCTTGTGCTCCTCGATGTCGTCGACGAGCTCCTGGGCGCGGGTGACCTGGCTGCCCAGCTTGGTGTCGGGGGCGCGGCCGGAGTTGGCCATGTCGTTCATCTCGTCGACGAGGTTGCCGCGGATCTTGTCGGCGCGGTCCTTGAACCTCAGGTACGGGATGAGCGTGAACCGCATGTCGATCTCGACCGGGAACTCCACGTGCTGGGCGGCGTAGCGGGCCCACGCGGTGGACTGGCGGAAGCGGGTCTCGGCGGGCCAGTTGGCGGCGACCAGGGTGGTCGTGTAGCTGGTCTGCTGCTCGCCCGTCACCTCGTCGTACTGGTGCAGCACGATGTGCGTCTTGCGGTTCTCGCCGGAGAAGTCGACGACCAGGTCGAACTGGTTGGGTCCCCAGGCGCGCGAGCCGAGCACCGGCTCCGGCGGGACCGGGAGGTCGCCGTGGAGCGGCTTGCGGATCAGCCAGACCAGTTCCTCGCGGGTGAGCGGGGCGCCCTTGAGACCCTCCAGGCTCTCGTGGACCTCGCTGGCGACCTGGGCCCACTCGGCGACGACGTGCGGGGACAGGTGCTCGTCCGCGACGCCGGTCGCGGTGGCGGCGGCCTGGTCGGCGGCGCCGCGCACGCCCTGGAGCAGGCCGGGCTCGTCGTAGGGCTCGTCGTCCTGGGACACGACACCGCTGCCGCCCCCGCTGGTCCGCTTCAGCGAACCCAGCTTCACCAGCAGGATGTTGCGCTCCCGCTTGGCGCCGATGCGCTCCTGGTACTCCGCCTTGCGCAGGTTGTATGCCTTGTAGTTCTCGGTGGGGTCCCAGGCGACCGCGTTCAGGTCCTCCGCCCAGGTCAGCGCGGTGATCGGCTGGTAGACCTTGCGGTAGTGGCACTCGACGTTGCGGTCACCGCGCGCGAGGTTGAGCAGGCCGCGGGCCGGGCCCTCGGCCATCGCCTGGAGTTCACCGGCGTTCAGGTACTCGTCGATCGCGTTGGGCAGCACCAGGCCCGTCCACACCGAGTCGCCGTGCACGAAGATCATGTCGTCGGCGTAGCGGTAGGGGAGGCGGAGGTCCTCGCGGCGGGCGGAGGAGGACGAGCCGGACGACCTGGAGCGGGACGAGGACGTGCTCTTGCCGCCGCCCTGGCCCTGGCCGTTCTTCTTGCTCGACGAGGCGGCCATGATCATGGCGACCACGAAGAAGGCGGCCGCCCCGCCCAGAAGGATCAGCATGAACATGGAGGAGTCACCCTGAGGTAGTTGACGTAGAACAGCGGTGGGTCAGTGGTGGGTCAGCGGTGCGCCGAGAAGGCGCTGCCGCGCTCGGCCGCCGCCCGGCGCGCGGCCTCGTAACGCGCCTGCCAGCGCGGGGAACCGGGCGTGAAGAGGATGACCTGCCAGTGCAGTTCCTCGGGCTCCTGGTCGGCGGCGAGGCCCTGCAGCCGCTTGGGCTGGAACCACCAGTCGGTCCACACCACCAGCTGCTGGCTCAGCGTGAGCGCGGAGGGCAGCGGTCGGCCCCAGACGAAGTAGACGGCGAACGGCGGCCCGAAGTAGAGGACCGACGTCCACATCGACATGCCGAGGAAGGGGAGGAACGCCGACAGCGAGAACAGCGCGATCAGCCAGAGCAGCCCGAAGCCGAACGCCGCTCCCAGCGCGGGCAGCAGCAGACCCGGCAGCGGGATGTTGCCCCAGTTCCAGATCCGCTTCGGCCGGTTGACCAGGTCGGTGTGGTCGTAGGCGACCAGCGGCTCCGGAGCGTCAGCACTCATGTCCGCGAACTCCCCTCGATCTCCTCGTCGTTACGGTCGGACGCTTGCGTGCGTCAGCCGTTGCCGCCGCCGATCTGGCCGCCGAGGTCGATGAGCACACCGGCGAGGCCGGTGGCGCCGCCGATGATCAGGGCGGCGAGCGCGATCATGCCGAAGCCCTGGAAGGCCTCGCGCATGCCGTCGCCGCGCTTCATCGACAGGAGCATGCGGATGCCGAGGATGAGGAGGGCGATGACGGCGACCATCGTCCCGGCGTTGCGGAGGATCGTCTCGATCTCTCCGAACATGTCCTCCATGGTGGTGGCTGCCAGGTACACGGTGAATCCTCTCGGGTGGTGAGTAAGAAGCGGTGGGGGCGCCCACGGCGGGCGCCGGCCCGGTCAGGTCAGGACTTGCCGGGCTTGTGGCCCTTGGACGACTGGGTCGTCGTGGAGGCGGAAGCAGAGGGGGCGGGGGAGGCGGGGGCCGAGGCGTTCGGGTCGGCCGGGTCGGTCGGGGCGCTCGACGGGGCGCCGGTGCCGGGCGCGGTGTCCGTGCCGTCGCTGTCGGCCCGGCCGCCGTCCGGGTCCAGCACACCGCCGTGGATGTCCTTGATGAACCAGCCCTGGGCCGTGTTCACCACGGTCATCCGGTACGAGCGGCGCACCGTCTCGCCCTTCGGGTCGCCCCAGTCGATGATCACGCGCACCTGGACGGACTGGCCCACCTTGTAGGCGTACGGGTCGGTGTCCTGGAGGCCCGCAGGGACGAGCGCGACCACGTCGTTGACGGTCGGGTCGGCCAGTCGGCCCGCCAGGCCCGATGTGGCCGCCTCCGACGCGTCGGGCGTGGTGAAGCGGGACATGGCGGTCGCGTCGGAGGCGCCCCAGGCCGTGAAGTAGCCGGGCAGCACCTTCTCCTGGAGCTGCTGCGACAGCGCGTCGTCCACGACCTCGTCGTCCTGGTCGACCTCTGGCACGTCCGCGCGGGCCGGCATGGGCATCTGTCCGACGTCACCGGCGACGCGCATGCCCTCGCCGGTCTTGAGGTCCTTCACGTACACGGGGACGGTGAGCGTGGTGAGCGCGCCGTCGGTCGTACGGACCTGCACCCCGATGTAACGGCCGTTGGCGCCGTACTCGGGAAGATTCTCCGCCGTGCCGTCCCAGCTCGCGGAGATGGCGGTGCTCTTGCCCTCACCGCTCCAGCCGCACTCCGGGTCGACGCCCGCGGAGGCGTAGCGGGCGAGGTTCTCGCGGCGCGTGGACGCGCGCTCGGGCGAGTACGTCATGCAGAGCAGCGCGTACTGCTCCGCGAAGGAAGCCGCCTGCTGCGTGGGGAAGTCGGTGAGGCGGTACTTGGCCGCGTCGGCCGCGTCCAGGCCGGCCGTGGAGGGGCCCGACGACTTGCCGACCATCAGCCCCATCACACCGCACGAGCCCAGCGCGAAGACGCAGGTGGTGATGAGGAGGGTGGCGCGCAGCGCGACGTGCGTACGGCGGCCTCCGGTGGCGATCCGGCCACCGGGCTTGGGGACGTCGAAGTCGCGGGCGGGGTGCGTCGCGGTGGCGGTGCCGGCGGTGGTGGCCTTGGGGGCGGTGGCCGCGGACGCTGCCGCGGGGGCCGAGTGCGCGGAGGTCGTGGCGTGCGCGGAGGGTGCGGAGGGCGTCGCGGTGGCGGCGTGGGCGGGGGCGGCCGTCCGGGCGGCGGGCGCCGTCGCCGTGCCGCCCTTCTTGCGCTGCTCCTTCGCCGCCTTCTTCTGCTCGTACGCGGCCTTGCGCGCCGCCCGCTCCCGCTCGCGCTTCTCCTTCTTCGACTCGCCCTGGGGACGCGTCTCGCGCGGCGGCAGCGTCGGTACGGCGGCCTGTCCGGGCGCGTTGCGCACCCAGGCGGCGGCGACCTGCGCGCGGGCCGCGTCGGAGGGGAGCTGCTGGGGCTGGGGGTAGGGCGGCTGCGGGGCGGAGGGCTGCTGCTGCCCCTGGGCCTGCTGTCCCCCCTGCCCCTGTGCCTGCCACGCCTGCTGCTGCGGCTCTTGCGGCTGCTGGGGAGGACCGAAGGACCCGGGCTGCCCGTTGTGGTCTGTCATCGAGTCGGTTACTCCAGCGAGTCGGTTCCCCGTCCGCCTGGGCGGGTCCGAACCGCACCGCACGACGGGCCCTGGCTCGGCCAGGTGCGCTGGCAGTGTGACAAAGACCCGTCACGGGACCGGTGTCGCTTTTCCCGGCGGGAGTACGGGAATTCCCGGCAAGCCCGTTCCGGGGAAACCGGACGGGAAAAGTGATGGGGACATGGCGGGAGAGGGCTCGGTGTGCCGGGCGCCCCTCGGCCCACAATGCGCGGGGCACGTCTGCCCGACGTACCCGTACTTGGACCCGACCGACCCGGCGAAGGACGAGAGTTGAGCGACGAGAACGGGCACCCGCAGCAGCCCGACCCGCGCACCTGGGGCGTGCCCCAACAGGTGCCGCCGACGGTCCAGCAGGCCCCGCAGATGCCCCAGGCCCCGCAGGCCCCCCAAGCCCCCCAGGTCTTCCAGGCCGAGCACGCCTGGGTCGACGGCTACGAGCCCGGCAACCCCTGGCAGGCACGGCTGTGCGTGCAGACGCCGTACGGGACCTACGCCTATCCCCTCACGCCGAACACGATTCCCGAACTCCTCGAGCAGATGGTGCTGGTGGCGCAGGAGCAGCAGGGACTGCCCGTCGGCCTGGACGCCGAACCCGAGCCGTCCGGGCCCGGCGCGGACGAGCAGGACGAGGACGAGCAGGGCCACGGCAACCGGCTCCAGGGCGGCCGCGCCGCGCGGATGACGGGGTGGGCCGTCGTCCACGACCTGTGGGAACGCGAGGACCCGACGGCGCGGATCGTGATGGGCGCGGTGGTGGTGGGGCTGCTGCTGCTCGGTGTCTTCCTGACCTGATCGCCTGGACGAGAGAGGTGGCCGTGCTGACGGAGACGACCGGCCGCACGGCACAGGACCTCGCCCCCGTCCCCCGAGCAACAGCAGGAATGGAACGATGAGCGCTACGACCGAAGCCGCCGCCGCGGAGCCGGAGTTCTACTTCGCCGACGTGTACGTCTTCGTCTCCGACTACCTCGCCCAGATGATCCGCCGCCGCATCAACGGCACCTCGGCCACCTGGTGCCCCAAGTGGTGGGAACACCCCGAGGCCGGCGCCCGCCTCGCCGCCCTCTGGCTGGCCTGGGAACACCTGCGCCACGACCCGGCCCTCGGCATGTCGACCTGGTGGCTGCACCACGCCGACCCGCATCTGCGGGTCCTGATGGACGCGGACACCGGCCCCTTCGCGGCCTGCTCCCCGCGCGACGGGCACACGGCCTATCCGTTCGACCCACTGCCGGTGGACCCGCGGCCGGAGTGATCGGCGGGCGGGTGTGGGGGAGGATGGCGCGGTGAGCCGTGAGGACAGAAAACGCGAGAAGCAGATGCAGGACGCCTACGCGCAGAGCACCGGCCTCTACACCGCGACGCTCAGCGCGCCTCCCTACCCCCACACCGTCCTCGGCGTGGCCGTGGGACCTGAGCGGGGGAGCCCGGTGGAGGCGCTGGTGAGCATGCAGGCGGAGGCCCGTGCCATGGGCGCCGACGGAGTGCTGGGCGTCGGCTTCTGCACGGTGCCCCGGGTCGCGGGCGCCGCTGCTTTCTTCGCGTACGGCACCGCCGTGCGGTGGGCCGCGACGGAGGACTGACCCCGGGCGCCCGCTGAGGACGCCCGGCGAGGCACGCCTTCGCCTCCCGCGCTTTCCTCATCCTTTCCCGCCCCTCGCCGGCCCCTTTCCCACCGGGAATTCCCGCCGCTCCCGCCGCCCCGCCTCCCCCTACCGTGTCCCGGTCACCCGCCGTACCGGCTCAGCACAAGGGAGGCGCGGGAACGTGGAGTTGCCTGAGGAGAACAAGCGCACGGGGCTGCTGGCCCTGGCGGTGCTCGGCGTTCTCTTGGTCGCCGTACTCACCGTGTTCACCGTCTTCGACGGCGACGACGGGAGCGAGAAGGGCGACGAGGGCGGCGGCTCCGCGGCGCCCACCGCCACCGCCGGGAAGGGCGGCTCGGGCTCGGGCGCGCAGGACGACCCGGGCTCCGGCTCCGACGGCGCGAACGGCGGCGCGGCCCAGCCGATCGTCTCCTCCGCCGAGGCCGGCGAGGCCCACGAGGTCATGGCGCGGTACATGGCGGGCCTCACCACCTACGACCACACGAGCAAGACCGCGGCCTGGAGTGCTCCCCTCCTCCGGCTCACCACGAACGACGCGCAGATGAAGCAGGTCACCTCCCTGCCCACCGGCAAGGAGTGGGCGACCTGCCAGGCCGGCCGGTGCTCCTCCAAGGGCGCCGCCGTCGTCGTAGGCGACGCAGTGGTCTCCGACGACCTGGTGCGCGACAGCGGCCGCTCGATCTCCAGCCTGGTCAAGGTGACCGCCCGGCACACCGCGGGCGGCGAGAGCACCACCGAGTCCAACCAGTGGCTGGTCACCGTCAAGGAGGAGGACGGCCAGTGGGTCGTCTCCGGGTTCGACGTCTTCGGCCTCGGTGACGTGGGCGCCTCCGACGACTCGGGGGTGTGAGCCTTCATGGTTGCTCCGGCGGTACTGGCCGCCGCCAGCAAGGCGGCGAAGGTCGCCAAGGCGGCCAAGGCGGCGAAGCAGGCGGCCCAGCGCGGCAACGGCAACGGCAAGGACGGCGGCAAGAAGAAGAACCGCAAGTGGATGTGGATCGCCGGCGGCGTCGGTTTCCTGCCCTTCGCCGGCATCGGCACCCTCCTCCTGGTCCTCCTGGGCTCCCTCCTCGGCGGCATGGGCGCCGGTATGGCGCAGGCCGCCTGTGACGACTACGGGGACAACGCCGACGCGGGCAACACCGGTGACGCGGCGGCGACCAACCCGGTGATGCCGGCCGGCAAGATGTACATGCCGAGCGAGACGGCCCGCAACGAGATCCCGCCGAAGATGATCCTCGCCGCGATGCGCGCCGCCGCCCGCTACGAGGGCCTCGACTGGACGCTCATCGCCGGGCAGATGTACCAGGAGACCAAGTACGGCCAGGACAAGTCGGCCGCGCCCGGCGGCAAGAACTCCCTCGGCTACATGGGCATCCTGCAGTTCGGCACCCCGGCCTGGACGGACTACGGCGCCGACGGCAACGGCGACGGCAAGAAGGACCTGTACAACATCGACGACGCCGCCTGGGCGGCCGCGAACTTCCTGCACGCCAAGAAGGCCGAGACGAATGCCTGGCAGGCGCTGCTGACCTACTCCGGCTCCACGGCCTCCAACACGATCTACCCGCGGGTGGTCCTCACCCAGGCCGCCCGCTACCGCGGTGTGCTCACCGGCGACCAGGACCTCATCAAGCGCTGGTACGCCCACCTGAAGGAGACCATCGAGAAGAACCCGGACTTCCCCACCCTCGGGCAGAAGTCGGACATCCCGGAGCCGGTCGGCAACAACGCGCAGCCCGGTTCGGCGCTGAGCATCGCCGCGACCTCGCCCCGCTCCTGGTCGACGCCGGCGCTGGACGACGGTGGCGACGGCAGTACGACGGCCATGGCGCCGGTCGCGTACACGAGCGACCTCACCGCCGCGTACACGAGCGACCTCACCGCCGCGGGCACGACCACCGGTACCGCCGCCCTCGCCGCTCCCGCCGCCTTCCCGCGCGCTCCCAAGGAGCCCGCCGCCGGTGGCAAGAACTGGCAGTGGCCCATGAAGCAGGGCACCTACACCATCGGAACCAAGTACCACCAGACCGGCAACATGTGGAGCCTCGGCTACCACACCGGCCTCGACCTGGTGGCGCCCTCCGGCACCCCGATCTACGCCCCCGCGGACGGCAAGATCGTCCACGCGGGCCCGGGTGGCTCGTACGGCAACATGACCGAGATCCAGCACGCGGACGGTGCCATCACGCTCTACGCCCACCAGACCTCGATCAAGGTGTCCGTCGGCCAGCAGGTCAAGCGCGGTCAGCAGATCGGCACGGTCGGCGCGACCGGCAACGTCACCGGCCCGCACCTGCACTGGGAGGTCCGCGTCCCCGGCGTCGACAACCCGTTCGTCGGCGGCCAGGACCAGGGCCCGGGCATGGTCGACCCCGAGGACTGGATGAAGGGCCGGATCACCGCCAACCCCGACTACGGCACGGTCCCGGGTTCCGGCTCGGACGGCCGGGACGCGCAGTACGCCGAGTGCGCCGAGGACAACGGCGGCGCGGGCGTGGCCCCCGACGGCGCCGGTGCCTCCGGTGTGATGCCCGACGCCGACGACCCGGTGATCCGGGCGGTGCTGGGCTGGGCCCAGCGTGGCATCGGCGTCCCGTACGTGTTCGGCGCACCGCGCCTGCAGGGCGAGAACCCGACCAGTTTCGACTGCTCCAGCTTCACGCAGTGGGCGTACTACATGGCCAGCGGCGGGAAGATCAACATCGGCTCGACGACGTACGCGCAGGAGCCGTATCTCAAGGCGCACGAGGTGCCGTTGTCCCAGGCTCAGCCCGGGGACGTGATCTTCTTCCGGCCGGAGGGCAGCGGCAGGTCCGGACACGTGGGCCTCGTCTGGGACCCCAAGGGCCACAAGATCATTCACGCCCCGCGTCCGGGCCAGTCGGTCAAGTTCAGCACCTGGGACGTCCAGGACGAGATCACCGGTGTCTACCGCGTCCCGATCCCGCAGGGCACCAACGCGGTCGAGGGCGACGGCAAGAGCGACGCGAAGGGCGCCTGACGGGGCTGCCGCCGGGCAGCTCCGGCGGCACCACAACCATTCGATGGAGCAAGGAAGTTGAAGAAAACACGCACCGCCCTGATCACCGGGACCGTCCTGACGCTGGGGCTCGTCGCCGGCTGTGGCGGGAGCGACGACCAGGAACCCGCGCGCGGGGCCGGGAAGAGCGACCCGTCGGCCACGGTGCCCGCCGGGTCGGGCGGTCCCGTCTACGGCGGTGAGCGGATCCCCGGGCTCGCCG
Organism: Streptomyces sp. NPDC043427; assembly: GCF_056436655.1. Lineage (NCBI taxonomy): Bacteria > Bacillati > Actinomycetota > Actinomycetes > Kitasatosporales > Streptomycetaceae > Streptomyces > Streptomyces sp. NPDC043427. The sequence continues at coordinate 208,030 of NZ_JBWKCC010000017.1, forward strand.
CGAAGCCCGCGTGGAGCCTGGCCCAGGACGACGACGCCCCGTACAACTGCGGTGGTGAGGCCGCCGTCGCGCCCGGCAAGCAGGACCCGCAAGGTGGTGGTGTCTGCGTGGTGGGCGACGCCTTCCTGCTGGTCCAGGACCTGTCCGCGCCGGTCGCGGAGGGTGAGACCGAGCCGCAGACGGCGCGCTTCGTCGCCCACCTCTACGACGCGGCGACCGGGAAGGAGCGCAAGTCCTTCCCGGTCGAGTGCGGTTACGACCCCACCGGCGGTCACACCCCCGCACGCGACACACAGGTCCAGGTCGGCGAGTGGAAGGACGGCAGCCCGGCCGTCCTGATCCGCGGTTGCGCGAACACCGAGGCGGACGGCCTGAGGAAGGCCACCGTCAAGACCGTCTACACCATGTACGCCCCCAGCGGCGCGAAGCTGGGCAGCTCCACCTACGGCGGCGAGGAGAACGCCGAACTCCCGGTGGTCCGGGGGCATGTGCTGCTGCCGGCGCCGTCGTACAGCGAGAACCGCACTTTCGCCCCGATCGGCGGCGGACAGCGGCTGGTGCTCCCCGCCGAGCTCGCCGAGGCCGAGCCGCTCGGCACCGGGCAGGGCTACGTCCCCGAGGGCGACGGCGTCAACGAGCCCCTGTCGCTGATCGAGCGTGCGACGGGCCGCACCTTGTGGACCAGCACGGACCTCACCCCGCCCGACGGCATCGCGCGGCAGGGCAAGGACGGTGACGGGGGGGACGCCCAGCTCTATCCCCTCCAGGGCGACCAGGCGGCCCTCGTCTGGTCGGCGAGCGGTTCCAACGACGCGGTGATCACCACGATCGACCTGCGCACCGGCCGCACGCTCGCCGTCGGCCCGCACGTCACGCTCAAGGAGTTCGCGCAGGACGGCAGCCCCGTCCTGGCACCCGACGGCAGGACGGCCGTCGTCAACTTCGGTGAGGGCGCGGTCGCCTGGGACACGAAGAGCGGTGCCGAACTGTGGCGGCAGGAGGCCGAGGACAAGGACATCGCACCGCGGTCCATCACACCCGGCGGTGTCCTGTACGCGGCGCTCGACGGCGCCGAGAACGCCGTCCTGGACGCACGCACCAAGAAGCTGATCTCCACCGGGTCCGAGGGGGACGTCCCGGACGAGTTCACCACCGACGGCCGCACCCTCGTCCACGCCGACAACGGCCTCTTCGCCTTCACGGCGGAGCAGGCCTGACGAGGCCGATTCCCGAGCCGCCCAGAAAGGACGGACCCGCGGGTGACCGCAGAACAGAAGAAGAAACCCCGCGCCGAGGACGACTGGACCTTCGAGATCGCCATCGTCGTCGCGATCGTCCTGCTGTGCGGTGCCGGTGCCTGGCTGGCGGCGAAGGTGGGGGCGTCGTTCGCGGACGCGCCCGCGCCGCCGTCGAACCCGCTGTCGTTCCTCGTGGCCGTGATCAAGGGGGACTACGGCTGGCCCGGTTCGGCGGCCAGTGCCGTGGCCGCCGGGGAGGCGGTGGTGCTCGGGATCCTGGGGCTGGCCGTGTACCGCGTGCGGCAGCGGATCCGGAACAAGCCCAAGGTGGACGGGGCGGCCCAGCACCTGGCGAAGGGTGAGGAGCTCGGCAAGCTCACCATGAAGGGCGCGGCGGCCACCGCCGAGCGGCTCGGGGTGCAGGCGCGGACGCCCGGTGTGTTCATCGGACGGTCCGTCAAGGGCAGGCAGCCGCTGTTCGGGTCGTACGAGGACATGCACGTCGACATCTGGGGGCCGCGGACCGGTAAGACGACCCGGCGGGCCATCCCGGCCATTCTCGACGGGCCCGGGGCCGTGCTCGTCACCTCCAACAAGCGGGACATCGTCGACGCCACCCGGGGGCCGCGGTCGGCGCGCGGTCCCGTGTGGGTGTTCGACCCGCAGCAGGTCGCCGCCGAGGCGCCCACCTGGTGGTGGAACCCGCTGTCGTACGTCACCGACGTGGCCAAGGCCCGCAAGATGGCCGACCACTTCGCCTCGGGCTCGCGGGATGCCAACGCCTCCACCGACGCCTTCTTCGACCCGGCCGGACAGGACCTGCTGGCCAACCTGCTGCTCGCCGCGGCCTGCGCGAAGGCGCCCGTCACCCAGATCTACACCTGGCTGTCCAACCCCAAGGACGACACCCCGGAGCGGATCCTGCGCGGCGCCGGGCACACCATGGCCGCCGACGGTCTCGCCGGTGTCATCAACGCGCCCGAGAAGCAGCGCAGCGGCATCTACGGCGTGGCCCAGCAGATGGCGTCCTGCCTGATCAACCCCGAGGTCAACCGCTGGGTGACCCCGCCCGCCGACCCGCACGCCCCGGAGTTCGACCCGCACGCGTTCGTGCGGACGGGGGGCACGCTGTACTCACTGTCGAGGGAAGGCCGGGACAGTGCGGGGCCGCTGGTCACCGCACTCACCGTCGCCGTTGTGGAAGCGGCCGAGGAGTACGCCACCACCCAGCGCGGCGGGCGGCTCCCGCTGCCCCTCGTCGGTGTGCTCGACGAGGCCGCCAACGTCTGCCGCTGGCGCTCCCTGCCCGACCTGTACTCCCACTACGGCTCGCGCGGCATCATCCTGATGACGATTCTTCAGTCCTGGGCGCAGGGCATCGAGGTGTGGGGCGAGCGCGGCATGGAGAAGCTGTGGTCGGCGGCGAACGTCCGTGTCTACGGCGGTGGCGTCTCCGACACCCGCTTCCTCGGTGACCTGAGCGAGCTGGCGGGCGAGTTCGAGCTCCGCGACTTCCAGACGAGCCGTGAGTCGGAGTTCGGCGGCTGGTCCGGCAACCGCACGGTCAGCGAGTCCACGCGCCGCGAGCGCGTGCTGCAGGTCTCCGACCTCGGCGCGATGCCCCCCGGCCGGGCCCTGGTCCTCGCCTCCGGCACCAAGCCGGTGCTGGTCGAGACGATCCCGTGGTGGGAGGGGCCGTACGCCGGTGAGGTGCAGGCGTCGCTGAAGAAGTACGACCCCGGGGCGCGCTGAGCGCGGCGGACGGGAAGGTGAGCGGGGCCGGGGACCATCCCCCGGCCCCGCTCCCTTGTCTGGCCGGGTTCATTCGTTCCTCTGATCGAGTGCGGGGCGGGGCGCAGCCCGTCAAGATCACGACTCACGAGAACGACGCTTGGTTGGACGGCTTCTCCCCGACCCGTCCGCGACGTCTCCGCCGCCTCCCCTCGGCCCTTTCACGGTCCTTCACGGCCTTCTCACGGCCTGAGCGGAGGTGATGTTGTCATCTCGTTAAGTGGGACAGCTTGACTCCGACGGTCACCGCCGCGTTGTCTTTTCAGACACTGGGTCAATATGCCGCACCCAATCTCCACAACACGCACCTGATAGTGAGCCCCGCATGCGTCGTATCGCCATATCCGTGGCAGCGTCCACGTTGATCCTCTCGCTCGCCGGTTGCGGCATGCTCAACGCGACGGGGGACAGCGCTGAGGCCAGCCCGACCAAGGGCAACGACATCACGGTGGGCGTGCTGATGCCGGAGAAGACGAACACACGGTACGAGGAGTTCGACTACCCGATCATCCAGAAGAAGGTCGCCGCCCTCACCCAGAACAAGGGCAAGACGGTCTACGCGAACGCCGGTGCCAAGGCCAAGACGCAGGTGACCCAGATGCAGAAGATGATCGACGACAAGGTCGACGTCATCCTGCTGGACGCCGTCGACGCGCACACCATCGCGGACATGGTCAAGAAGGCCAAGGACGCGGGCATCCCCGTCATCGCCTACGACCGGCTGGCCGAGGGCCCGATCGACGCGTACGTGTCCTTCGACAACGAGCTCGTCGGCGAGGTGCAGGGCCGCTCCCTGATCGAGGCGCTCGGTACCGCCGACGCCTCCGACAAGGTCGTCATGATGAACGGCTCACCCACCGACCCGAACGCGGAGCAGTTCAAGCAGGGCGCGCTCTCCGAGCTCAACGGCAAGGTGACCATCTCCGAGTCCTTCGACACCACGGACTGGAGCCCGGACGTCGCCGAGTCCAACATGACCAAGGCGATCGACAAGATCGGCAAGGGCAACATCGCCGCCGTCTACTCCGCGAACGACGCCATGGCCGGCGGCATCATCAAGGCCTTCGAGAAGGCGGGCGTGAGCGAGCTGCCCCCGATCACCGGGCAGGACGCGGAGCTGGCGGCGGTGCAGCGGATCGTCAGCGGCGAGCAGTACATGAGCGTCTACAAGCCCTACCCCGGTGAGGCCGAGGCCGCCGCGGAGATGGCTGTCGCCAAGATCCAGGGCAAGGACATCCAGTTCGACGCCCTCACCCGCAAGAAGGTCGACAGCCCCACCGAGAAGAACATCCCGGCGCAGCTGGTTCCCGTGGTCTCGCTGACGAAGAGCAACATCGAGTCCACGGTGGTCGCGGACGGCATCTACAAGGTGTCCGACATCTGCACCTCGAAGTACAAGTCCGCCTGCGCGACGATCGGCCTGAAGTAGGGAAGCCCGCAGCAGGGATTCCCGCGAGGAAGCGCGAAGCAGCGCGAGGAAGGGTCCGCCCCGGTGCCACGTCCGACGTGGGGCCCGGGGCGGGCCCTTCCTCCGTTGAGGGGGAAGGCGCCGGTTCCGGGGGGCTCCCGGCGGGTACGGTCCCCCTCCATCAGCTCGTTGCAACGTGCCGGACGGAGGCCGGGAGGAAGCGGGGCGTACGGGTGGTTTTCTCCGCTCGTCGAGACGGGAGCCGTGTTGCGGAGCAGGCCCGGGCCGCGCATAGTTGCGCTGCGGAAGAGGCGGAAACCGGGGGTGGGACGGTCGATGGCCGGGCACGGCACGGAGGGGCATCCCCACGGTGCTGACCGACTGTGCGAGGCCGGGGAGCGCGTTTACTCCCGGGCCGTACGGCGGGGCAGGGTGCCGCGGCACGACGCCGACGCGGTGCCGTGCCTGCTGGAACTCGCGATGCTCCATCCGGACCCGGACGACATGGACTGGCTGGTTCCGACGTCCCCGCAGGAGGTCATGACCCGGCTGCTGCGCGCGGTGCACGACGAGGTCAGCGCGAGCCAGCGGCGGGTGGGGTCGGCGGTGGAGGCCGTGGAGCGGTACGCCGGTCTGGGCGGCCGCCCCGCCGCGGCCGGTGCCTGGGAGGGCACGGCGATCCGGGTCCTGGACGGGCTGACCCGTATCCAGGCGGCGATGGACGAGGCGACACAGGCGTGCACCACCGAGGTGCTGACGGTGCAGCCGGGCGGGATCCGCCGCGAGCACGAACTCTCCGAGGGGCTGCACCGGGCGCTGGCGCTGCGCGGCCGGGGCGTGCGGATGCGCGACCTGTACAACCACGTGGCCCGGCACGGGCAGGGCCTGCTCAACTACCTGGAGCTGATGGGGGACGCGGTCGAGGCCCGCACCCTCGACGAGGTCATCGACCGCCTCATCCTCTTCGACCGCACGGTCGCGTTCATCCCGGCCAACGCCGAACACACCGTGGCGTTGGAGCTGCGCCACCCGGCCCTGATCGCCTACCTGGTGACGGTCTTCGAACGCCTCTGGCGGCTCGCCGTCCCCCTGGCGGCGCCCATCCCCGCCACCGGCATCGAGGGCATCTCCCACCGCGAGCAGTCCATCGCCGCCCTCCTCGCCGAGGGCCACCAGGACGCGGTCATCGCCGAGCGCCTCGGCATCAGCGTGCGCACCTGCCGCGCCCACATCGCCCGCCTCTCCGAGACCCTCGGCGCCGCCAGCCGCACCCAACTGGGCGTCCGCATAGCCCAGGTAGGCCTCGACGGCCCACCCGGCACGCCCGACCCCCTCCCCGTCCCCATCCCCGACCGAGGCACCCCGGCCACCTGACAGCCGGCGGAGCCGGACCGGCGGCGCGCACCCGGCCGGGCGCGGGGCCGGTACCCGGTGCCGCTCACCGGTCCTTGTCGAGGATGCCCGAGCGGCCGATGAGGTAGCCGAGTTGGGCTCGGCTCTCGCTGCCGAGGGTGGCGGCCAGTTTGGCGATGTGGACGCGGGCGGTGCGGACGTTCATGCCGAGGCGTTCGGCGATGACGGTGTCGGTGTGGCCCTCGACGAGGAGGGCGGCGATGGCGCGTTGGCGGGGGGTGACGCCGTTCAGGGTGGGCTGTCGGGCGGCCTCGGGGTACATGGGTGTGGCGAGCCGCCACAGCCGCTCGAAGGTGGTGACGAAGTAGTCGACGAGGGCGGGGTGGCGGACCTCCAGCGCGAGGGTGCGGTCCTTGTTCGCGGGGATGAACGCCACGGTCCGGTCGATGACCAGCAGCCGCTCGGTCACCTCGTCGAGGCCGCGCGCCTCCACGTCCCCGCGCAGCCACTCGTAGCGCGCCAGCACGGTGGGCGCGTACCGCATCGTGTGCTGGTAGAGCGTGCGGATACGGCCGCCCCGGTCGAGCAGGGCCTGGTCGCGGGCCATGGCGTCGGTGAGGACCGCCGCGGGCTTGCCGGCGTAGCTGATGTGGGGCTGGATGGCGAGGAGTTCGCGGGAGGCGTCCGCCATCGCCTGGGTGATGGCCAGGTTGATCGGGTCCCGGCCGCTGAGAAGGCTGATCGCGGGCGCGCCCCCGGCCGGGGTGCGGCCGCCACCGAGCCGCAGCAGGGGTTCGAACACGTCGACGAGCTGCGCCTCGCGCCGCCGTTCCCGCGCGATCCGGTCCTCAGAGGTCCGCAGATGGCGGTGAAGGGCCACAGCGGGCGCGAGCGGCTCCAGCCGGCCCGGGGCGTCCACGGCGGGGTGCAGCAGGCCGAAGGAGACCAGACAGGGCGCCTCCTGGACGTCCGCGGCGGGGATCCGGCCCTCGCGCAGGGCCCGTTCGTACAAGCGGCTCCCAGAGGCGCACAGCTCCTCCACGCCGTGCTCCACGTGCGCCGCGCCCACCGGTCCGCCCACCGGCCCACCCCGTCCCGAGCGCGTCTCCCCGTTTCCGTGATCGGCCGTCACCTCAGTGGTCCCGGTCCAGCATCCCCGACTGGGCTATGAGGAAGCCCAGTTGGGCCCGGCTGCCGCTGCCCAGGGCCGACGCCAGCTTCGCTATGTGGGCGCGGCAGGTGCGTACGTTCATGCCCAGCCGCCGCGCGATGGCCTCGTCGACATGGCCCTCGATCAGCAGCTTCGCTATGGACTTCTGCACGCCGGTGATGCCCTCGGGCGTGGACTCGTAGGGGACTTCCTCCAGGAGCGGGGTGGCCCGCTGCCAGAGCTGCTCGAAGACCTTGATGAGGTACTGGACGAGCCCCGGGTGCCGCAGTTCCAGGGCCACCTGCCGGTCGTCCTGCGCGGGGATGAAGGCGACCGTCGTGTCACAGATGATGAGCCGCTCGATCAGCTCCTCCAGGGTCCGTATCTCGACCTTGGCGCCCGCCATGCCGTCCACGTAGGCGAAGGTGCTCTGACTGTGGCGGACCGTGTGCTGGTAGAGGGTGCGCACGGAGATGCCGCGCTCGATGAGGGGTTTGCTGCGCGTCAGGGCCTGGCTCAGGATGTGTTCCGGGCGGCTGCCGCCGGGCTGCACCGTCAGGACCTCGCTGCGCGCCTCGGCGGTCGCCACGTCCAGCGCGGCATGAATGCGGTCGATACCCTCCAGCACGGTGATCGCGTGCGTGGTGGCCGGTTTCTGGGCACTGATGGCCAGGAAGGGCTCGAACGTGTCCGTGAGATCCACGCTGAGCCGGCGGCGGTCCTGGATCTCCCGTTCCAGGGGCTGCAACTGCTGGGCGAGCGCGATGGAGGGCGGAACCGGACGCAGCCAGTTCGCATCATCCGGGTCGGGGTGGAGCAGCGCGAACTCCAGCAGACAGGGAGCGGGCTCGACCTCGTCGCGGGAGATGCGTCCGGAGCCGAGAGCGCTGGCGTAGAGACGCGTTCCCTCGGCACACAACTCGGTGATGCCGTGAGGATGTGTCGGCTTTGTGGTTTTTGCTGGCAAATCTCCACCCCCCAGGGTCCTGAACGTGCAGGAACATGATGCATCTCCTGTGTGGCATTGACGTGCCTGAATGAGCCATCGTCTTGTTTCGCGGGGGAGAGGAAGCCATCAAGTGAGGACGAAGCCGACCATGAATAAGAGAATGCTTCGCTCGGTGCTTGCCACTGCCGTCGTTGCTCTGGCGCTGGCCTTCGGTGGGGCCGGTTCTCTCGACGTCGGCTGGCTGACCCCTTCCGACGCGGCGAGCACGTCGGCAACCATCAGCGGCACGCAGGACGACGTCGGCTGGGTGATCAAGGCTCAGGATGTCGGCTGGGTGACGCCGGCGGGCAAGAGCGCATGACCACCCCACCCGACGACCGCTCGTTCCGTCGCGAGATGGCGACCGCCTATCGCTCCGGCTGGCACTTCATCGATCTGGTCACCGCCATCCCCCACAGTGGTGACTCGTTGATGGTGACCGTGTTCGGAGAGCCGGTCGTCGTCACCCGGGACGAGGACGGTGACCTTCGGGCGTACCGGTGCCTGCGACGGCCTCGGGGGGCGCCGCAGCCAGTGCGGTGCGCCATCCGGTACGGAATGATCTTCGTGAACCTCGACCAGCGCGACCACCAGCTCGCGGAGTCGGCCCCCCAAGCCGCTCCCAGCACCATCTCAGCCACCCCCCGCAGTGCCTGACGCGATTCCCCCGTCGTAACAGATCGCTCAGGTACTTCCCCCCGCAGCGGGGGGGGGGGGGGGGGGGGGGGGGGGGGGGGGGGGGGGGGGGGGGGGGGGGGGGGGGGGGGGGGGGGGGGGGGGGGGGGGGGGGGGGGGGG